>DATNKN010000317.1:0-4401 GCA_035603375.1 Solirubrobacteraceae bacterium | reverse complement strand
CGGCGGGCGTGGCCGGGAAGGATCGCGTCGCACTGGAGTCCTGGGTTGTTAGAGCGTACATCGGCTTCATTTGCACGAGCACGCGGAACTGACTGGTTACTCGATTGAGAGGTGGGCTGAGATTGTGAAGCTGCGTAAGCGTTACCTACCCATAGCGGCCGTGTTCGGAGCTGCCGTCGCGATCGTGCCCGCTTTCGCTGCCGCTTCGTCCGAAGCGAAGCTCGAAGTCAACGAAAACTGCGTCGAGAGTGACTGGCCATGCTGGGCAACAGCCGGCTCGGCGGCGAACCCGACCCCCGCGAGCAAGGTCACGATCGCCACCGGCGGCGAAGTCAAGTTCGTTGACAACGCCAACACTGCGGCTGCCGTTGTATGGATGGGCTCTGCACCAGCCTGCTCCGGTGTGCCGGCAAGCGCCATGACCAAATGGGAAGGCACGTGCAAGTTTGAACAACCAGGGACCTACAAGTTTGAAAGCTCGACCCTCTTCAACGAGGGGGGATCCTTGGACTACACCAAATACGAAATCGTGGTCGAAGGTGCCAGCGCCGGCACAACCCCCACCACGACGACCGCAACAACCACACCGATGAGCACAGCGCCGACGCCAAGCGAACCCAACCCCGGCTCCGGCTCACCTTTGCAAGGAGGGTCCAGGGCGCTCAAGCTCGTAGGTAGCCAGCGTGGATCGACGGTGCACGGGTCGATCAAGGTGTCCCAGGCGGGCTCCGGAGGGCGGTTGGAAGTCGGCCTGTTTGCCGGCGGTGCCTCGTTGGCCAAGGCGGGGCACCCTGCGCAGGTGCGTGTCGGGCGGCTGGTGCGCTCGTCGCTAAAGGTGGGTAGCGTGTCCTTCTCGGTGCCCTTGAGCGCCGAGGGCAAGGCCGCGTTGCGCCGCCACCGGCGCCTGGCGCTGACGGTGAAGATCACGCTCACACCACCACACAGCGCGGCGGTGACGGTTGCCCGCGGCGTCGTTGTACACGCCTGAGCTGAAAAGGGCGCACTGAACGTACGCGACTATTGCTCGGGTAACTCCGGATGTCCGTTGGTGGACGGTGCGGCCCACACGAGCACGGGACCACGCGCGCTGAGCCTGACCTTCGAGCCGGGCGCCGGCGGCGCCTCGCGCGCGGTGCGCACGGTCAGCTGCCGCTCGCCGTGCTCCTCGTCGATCTGCACGTGGAGCACGGCGTCGTGGCCGTGGTAGCCGCAACGTACGATCTGCCCGGCCAGACCCTCCTCGCCGTCGGGCGCGGTCAGGTCGATCTGCTCAGGACGGATCAGGATCCTCACTGGGGAGCCGTTCGGCAAAGGCTCGCCGCGCCACTGGGCCGCGAGCTTGCCGAGTGGCGTGTCGACGAGCGTGCCGTCGAGGACGCCGGCGATCACATTGGCCTCCCCGATGAAGCGTGCCAACTCGTCATCGACCGGCCACGTGTATAGCTCCTGTGGTGTGGCGCACTGGGCGATCTTGCCGTCGCGCAGGACAGCGACGAGGTCGGCGAGCGAGAGCGCCTCGTCCTGGTCGTGGGTAACCAGCAGCGTCGTTGTCGAGGATTCGCGGAGGATTCTCCCCACATCCTCGCGGACGCTCGAGCGCTGGTGGGCATCCAGTGACGCGAATGGCTCGTCCAGCAGCACGATCTCCGGTTTGACGGCGAGCGCCCGAGCCAGCGCGACGCGCTGCTGCTGGCCGCCGGAGAGCTGGTGGGGGTAGCGGTGCGCCAGCTCTCCCAGCCCCACCATCTCCAGCAGATCGACTACTCCTTGACGCCGCGCCGCGCGGGAGAGTCCGAAGGCGACATTCGCCTCGACGGTGAGATGGGGAAAGAGGCCGCCCTCCTGTGGCACATAGCCGATCTTGCGATGCTCGGGGTGAACGTGCGTGCCCTCGGCGTCGACGAGCTGCTCGCCGATCCTTATGGTGCCGCGGTCGGGCGCGTCGAAGCCGGCCAGCAGCCGCAGCAGCGTGGTCTTGCCACTGCCGGACGGTCCGAGAATGGCTGTGAGGGAGCCGGCTGGTACCTCGAGATCCAGGTCGGCGAGGACGGAGTGGCTCCCGAAGCGCTTGTGCAGCGCGCTGATCTGCAGGCTGTTCACGTGGCGATGGGCGCCCTGGAGGGGAGCCTGTCGAAGAAACGACCGAGCACGTAGCTGGGCAGGGCGGCGATCGCGATGATCGCGAGCGCAAATGGTGCGGCTTGACCGTAGGCAAGGTTCTGCTGGTAGACCCAGAACTGGGTCGCGAGCGTTTGCACACCGGTCGGGATCAGGATCAGCGTGGCGGTCAGCTCGGTCACCGCGGAGAGGAACACGAGGCAGAACGCGGCCGCGAGGCCAGGGCCGATCAGCGGCAGCGTCACACGCCACAGCACCGCAAGACGGCGCTGCCCGAGTGAGCGAGCGACATCTTCAAGGCCGGGCGGTGCTTGCATGACGGATGCGCGCACGCCGACCAGGGCGAGCGGGAAGAACAGGATCGCGTAGGCGAGGATCAGCAGCGGCGCGCTCTGGTAGAGAAACCCGTTCGCGTAGCGCTCGGTGAAGTAGGAGAACGCGAGCGCGATCACAAGGCCCGGCATCGCGAGCACCAAGTAGGTGCTCCGCTCCAGCAGCTGATAGGGGCGTCCCCGGTGACGGACGGCAAGCAGCGCCACGGGCAGCGCCATGACAGTGGCCAGGGCGGCGGCGAGTCCGCTGTAGAGCGCGGTATGCCACGCGGCGTCCACGAGTGAGACGCCGGTGAGATAGGCGTGTCCCGCCTCGAGCATCCAATAGACGCTCGCACCAACCGGGACCCCGAGCGCGAGGGTCACCAGCAACACGAAGCCCGCGAGCACCGGAATCTTCGCGCGGCCCAATCGGTGTTGTGCTCCTACGCGCTGTGCGAGTGGCCCCGAGCGGCTCACACGACCATGGCCCCTTGCCAGCCCCTCGCCAGAGAGGACGAGCAGGCTGAGCAGGACGAGCACGAGCGAGAGCGCCGAGGCTGTCGGTACGTTGAAGGAGACGTTGAACTCGGTGAAGATCTCGGTGGTGAAGGTCTGGTAGCCGAGAATCTCAAACGCGCCGTACTCGGCGAGCAGCACGAGCGTGACGAGCAGGCAGCCGCCGAGGATCGCGGTGCGCGCCTGTCCGAGGGTGATCCGCCAGAACGTGCTCAGGCGTCCCGTGCCGAGGCTGCGCGCTAGCTCCTCTTGGCCGGGGTCGGCGTTACGGAAGCTCGCGGCAACCGGCAGATACACCAGCGGGTAGATCGCCAGGGTCATCACGAGCACGGCGCCGCGGAACCCCTGCACCCACGTGCTCAGCGACGCCCAGCCAAAGCTCACCACGAAGTCCGGGATCGCCAGCGGCACCACAACAAGCACAGCCCACACTCTCCGGCCCGGCAGGTCGGTCCGCTCGATGAACCACGCCGCCGCGATCCCGATCACCGCACACAGGACCGTCACCACCACGGTCAACCTCACGGTGTTCCACAACAGGGTCGCTGTCAACGACCGGAAGATCAGGTTCACGATCGTCGAGGTGCCCGCGCCGTGCGCCTCGATCAGCAGGAAGCACAGCGGTGCCACCAGCACGGCGGCAACTGCCAGGCTAAGCGCGAGGAGCACCCACGGCGGGGGAGAGCGGCGAGCCGGCGCGACCCCACCGTGCTGTGCCGCCGTCAATGGACCTTCACCGATGGCCGAAGCCGGTGCGACGCTCATCAGCAACGGCCCGGTTGAGCAGGGCTGCTCACAGCAGTCCGGCCTTGCGCAGCAGCGCGATCGCCGTCGATCCGTCCCCGAGCTCGGGGATCGTGATCGGGTTGGGTTGCAGCTCATCGAATGGGGTCTCCTGGGCAGCAATGTTGACACCGGAGGCGATCGGGTACTCGAAGCTGATCGAGTGCGCGATGATTTCCTGCCCCTGCTTTGAGACGATGAACGCCAGGAACTTCTGCGCGTCCGCGTTGTGCTTGGAGGACTTCAGGATGCCGGCGCCTGAAATGTTGAGGACATAGCCGGGGTTACGCGGCGCGAAGTAGGTAATCTTCGAGGGCACGTTTGAAGCGCCAAGCTCAGCGCGCATCCGATACCAGTAATACTGGTTGACGATCCCGAACGCGACCGCGCCACGGTTGATCTCATCCGCGATCGTCTCGTTGTCCGGGTAGACGTGGCTTCCCGCGTTTGACTTGATCGCTTCCAACCATTTCAGCGCGGCTGCTTCGCCGTAGGTGCGCGCGTAGGAAGTCACGATTGGCTGGAAATCGGTCTCCCCGGCCGCGAACGCCAGCTTGCCGCTGTACTTCGGATCGGCCAGTTCGGTGACGCTGCTCGGCAGTTCGCTCGCGTTGATCAGGCTCGGGTTGTAGATCAGCACGCTGACCCTCGCCGAGACGCCGAGCCAGTC
>DATNKN010000316.1:0-15048 GCA_035603375.1 Solirubrobacteraceae bacterium | reverse complement strand
GTGCACCTGGCTGGCTTGGTGCGGGTTAGTGGGTGCGCGACTGGCAAGCAGCACGCGTAGCTCTGACCGCGCCTAGCGCAGAGTCGACACGACGGCTGGAAGGCACCCATCTTCAGCTCGACCACCACGAAACAACAGCCGCTACGCAACCCGCAGAGCTCGGCTCAGAGCTTGGATGCCGGCACGTCGCTCTGCGCATGGGGGAGCGCGGCGCCGTTGGGCGGGGCGAGATCCGATGCCGGCTGGGCCGGCGGCTGTTTGCCCGGGGTGTAGGAGTAGTCGTATGAGTAGCCGTACGCGCCACGGGTCGCCTTTAGACCGTTAGCGATCACCCCAAGCAGCGGCGCGCCAGCACCCGCGAGCGTGTGATGCAAGCGCTCGGCGACATCGCGACGGTTGCGACCCACACGCCCGACGATCACCACGCCATCGACCTTGCGCAACAACGGGAACGCATCGGAGACGGCGGTCAACGGCGGCGTGTCGATCACCACCAGGTCATATATCGACCGCACGTTCTCGAGCAGGACCTCCATTGCTCGACTCTCGATCAACTCGCCCGGATTGGGAGGAAGCGCGGCGCCCGCGACAAGCACGTCGAGCGTGCGCCCGCTCTTCCCCTCGCCAGAGGGCTGCTCAAGTGCTACCGACTGAACGGCATCCCGCAGCGAGATGGCGCCGATCAAAACGTCGGCAAGCCCCGGCCCCGAGGTGACATCGAGCTGCACGGCGACCGTGGGACGACGAAGGTCGGCCTCGACGAGCAGCACGCGCGAACCCATCCGCGCTGCGGCGCTCGCCAAGTGTCTGGCTACGGTCGTCTTGCCGTCGCCAGGAGCGGCAGACGCCACGAGGAGCGTACGCAGCTCCTTATCGACGTTGAAGTAGCGCAAGTGCGCGCGGATCAGGTGGAATGCCTCAGCCTCGTTCGACATCGCGGCACCCACCGACCCACCCTTGCGTGCCGAGCGGGCGAGGGCGGGGCTCTCCGGGACGACGCCGAGCAACGGTAGGCCGTAGACCGCCTCCAGGTCCTTCGGCTCGCGGATGCGGCGGTCGAAGCGCTCGAGCAGGAACGCGATGCCTATGCCCAGCAGGAGGCCGAGAATCGCGCCTAGGGCTGTGTTCCTAGACGTCTTTGGCGAGGAGGGCGATGTCGGGACGGTGGCGGCCTGCGCCACCTGCACGTTGCCGTTGCGAAGTTCGGCGAGGACCCCTAGCGACTGGGCGCGATCTTGCAGGGCCAGACCGGCAGTGCTGGCTCGTTCCTTAGCCGAGAGTGCCACAAGCTGCTTGTTCACGAGCGTAAGCGCCGCCGCATAGTAGGCATGGTTGCTGTTCTGCTGCTCCTTCACGAACTGACTCGTGTAAGTGTTGGCTATGTCGGCGGCGAGCGTTGGGGAGATGGCCGTTGCGGCAACATTCACGACGTTGGATTCGCCCTGCGCGCTGACGCTCAGGGCTTCTGAGACACTCGCCTCCGTCAAACCCTGCCCGACTTGACTCGCTGTCTTTTCGGCCATGTCGCCGAGCTGCACGAGCTTGAGGTTCGTGTTCTCCGCGGCCTGTTGGTTACTGACCCCCACGGGTTGCAGACCAGCAAGCTGTTGACCTAGCTGCTGGTCATTGAAGACCAGCGAGGCGGTCGCCGTGTACTTCCTAGGTTGGCGCTTGGAGAAACCATAGGCAGCACCGGTGACGAGTACGACGCAGATCACGATCCACGGCGTCCGCCTACGAAGTGTGCTTATGATCTGCTCGAAGCTCGGGTTTGTTCGCTCGGCTTCCATCAGTTTCGCCTCAGCCGCCGAGCCCACGCCCTAAAGGACCGACCGCCAGCCTGTACGTTTGCTCGCAAGAGTTCTAAACAATAGACGGTGCCCAATCGGGCCACGCGGCCGACACAATATCGAACTGGGAAGAATACGCCAACTACATACCCTCACGGCAGCGTGTGACCGGTCGAAATGGCGGCATCATCAACCAGGAGAGCGTGAGTAAGCAGCCTCCGAGCGCTCCGACACTGGAGGACACCAAGATCGCCCTCCGATGGATCAAGTACGCGCGTGCCCGCAGACGTGAGCATGAGCCTCTCGGTCATCGCCCAACCCCTTCGCCCGATTCGTCGGCCCATTGCGACCAACGAGCCGACTAAGATCAACGGGCCTCACACTCTAAAGCTCCGACAGCAAGATGCCGAAGACTCTAGCTAAGACAGTCGCTCTCGCGGCATACTATCTACTCGCCTACCGCCTGCCCGACTCCACCTTTCCACTGGGAAACAGCTTTCGGCGCCTAAGACAATCTCTGTGCCGCCATCTCTTTGCCTCGACGGGAGCATGGGTCAACGTGGAGTCTAGAGTCTACATAGCCGACGGGCGACACATATCGATAGGCTCCAACTCAGGGCTGGGCACTGGATGCCGAGTGTATGGAGCCATGATCGGAAAGAACGTAATGGTTGCTCCCGGGGCGGTTCTGCTCAAGCAAAACCACAGCTTCTCCGATGTCACGCGTCCCATCGGCGGACAAGGAAGCACAGATGTAGCGTTGCCCATTCTGGAAGACGGAGCGTGGATAGGAGAGCGCGCCATCATACTTCCGGGTCGGCGTGTGGGAGAAGGCGCCGTCGTGGGCGCCGGCGCCGTAGTCACGCGCGATGTCGAACCATTTGCAATCGTTGGTGGCAATCCGGCGCGCACCATAGGCCATCGCGGCGAACGCGACACAGCGGGTCAACGACCGTCGATCGCCGACACCAACATCGATAAATGAAGCGGCTCGGCATAAGCGCAGGCTTGCTGGCCGCCGCCCAGATATTGAGCCAACTCATCGGCCTCGCCGTGCTAATTCTTGTATCGCGAAGGATCGGACCCGCGTACCTTGGCGCATATGCGTTCTCCTACAATATCGTCGCATACGTCGGCCTGGCCACGACAGTCGGGCTACCGGTGTTGGGGCTGCGCGACGTGGGACAATCTCAATCATCAAAGTCCCGCGTTCTCGTCGAGACAGTGACCGCGCGAGTCACGCTCGCGCTCCTATTGGGCGCTCTGCTCATTGCTATCACGCCATGGATAACGTCAAGCCCAGCGTCACGCATCCTCATGCCCATCCTCGCCATCAAGCTACTCATTGATGCGCTGACGGTCGATTGGTACCTACAGGGTATAGAGCGCAATGCGGGGGTGGCAGCATCTCGCGTTCTCGGCCAAATTGCCTATGCGGCGGTCATGTTGCCGCTGCTCGCGGTCGGATTGACGGGCGCCAAGCACTACGCGATCGCGAACCTGGCCGGACTTGCCGTCACCACACTCATCATGCTCGGCCTTGTTCTCCGCCACCTTGACTCGCCCATCAGCCGCGTGCGCATGACGCACATGCGCCAGCGCATCACGCGCTCGCTCCCGTTCCTATCGTGGATTGCGCTAACCCAGGTGTACTACACAACCGACCTGATTCTTGTGGCATATCTTGCTGGGGACCGGCAAGCGGGCTTGTACACTGCTGCTTCCAAGCTGCCGATTAGCGTCATCGGCGTCGCGTCACTTTGGTTTACCGTCGCCATGCCTACAACAGCGCGACTGTATTCGAGTGCCCAGACTGACCTAATTGGTCGTCAGACGCGAACGGCAGCGACCGCCGCAGTCGTCGCCGGTCTACCGTTCATCCTATTGGGGCCGATCTTTGCGAACAACATCATCTCCGCACTCTTTGGCCCAAGATTTACGGGGGCCGGACCCACTCTTGCGATCCTGTCAGTGAGTGTCGCAGTATCGCTTCTCCAGATCGTCGTCACAAGCGTGGTAATGGGAGCCGGGCGCGAGCGTCCTTACGTGCAGGCGATGACAATTGGCGTGATCGCCAACGTCATCCTGAACCTCTTGTTGATCCCTCAAATCGGTACTGTTGGCGCGGCGATCTCCACCATCGTTTCAGAGAGCCTGGTATTGGTGGCTGGGATCGTACAAATTCAATATGTGATCGGGCCGCTCAAACTAGTTTGGCGCCCAGTTGGCGAGTCAGTCGTTACTGTCAGCGCTGCTGCTGCGGTAGCCATCCTGATACGCCACGAGGCGGGCTTCTATGCAGGCGCTCTCGGTGCCATCTCAGTATGCACGGCGGTTATCGCCGTCCGCACGACACGAGATCCACAGTGGCTACACACATGGATGGGGAATGCCTCGTGATGGCCAATCAGAGACCGGCCGAAGCGTGGAACCTAAAGACATGGTCGTTAACTCCGCATGCCTTTGTGATACCAGTCGGGCTACTCTCGCTTATTGTCGGCGCACTTGTAGCGAGAAACCAACTGGTCCTTGCTATTGCGTTGATCGCGATACCCCTGGTTGTCTGGCTTGTCGTCGCCTATCCAGGAATAGTTGTCGGAGGCCTGTGGCTGACTGCGCTCAATGGCGTGCCGCTGCTGAACCTCGAAGGCGGTGGCGGACAACTCCGCACGACGGATATCTCAGTCATAGCGATAGCGATGATCGCTATCGCTCAATGGATCGTATCTCCAAAGATACGTAGGCCACTCCCATCTGTCATCGTGATGCCGTGCGTCTTCTTTGGCATGTGGTGGCTACTTACCTTTGCACGCTCACTCAATGCTGGCATTCCTGGCACTGATGCATTCTTTTTTGGGCGCGATTTTCTCTCCGTAGTACTCATAGTTCCACCAGCATGGTTTATTCTGCAAGAGCCCGCCGCATGGCGGCAATGCGTAATCGTAATCCTCCTAGGCGCCGGCGCATATGGACTCGCATACATATGCGGTTCTTTGGGCTTGATAGACGCTACGAGTTTTACTCATCCGCAGCAAATACACACGATCGCCGGTGTTCAACGTCTCTATACACCGATGAGCGACCTGATCGTTATGGTTGCCATTTTTGGTGCCGCGATACTTGCCACGACACCAAGGAGTCACGCGACACCTCTCATCGCTGTCGTTACCATAATCACGCTGCTCGCGTTCCTGCTTCAACTTACACGCGCCGCATATCTAGGAATGGCAGTAGGTCTAGTCATAGCAGTTGTGATCACACTAGTGCAAGGTGGCCAGGTGAGACGCATGTTCCTCCGGCGCGTCAGCGTATTTCTTATGGTATCAGGAATCGCGCTCTTTGCAGTTATCGACTTTGGCCCAGGTGGTGGCGTAACATCAGTCATTGACGAAAGAATATCCTCTGGCGTTAGTCAGGTAAATGAACAGTCAGGCACGGTAGGTTACCGAGTCAAGCTCTACCACGAAATGCTTACCGTCCTCGGCCCGGATTGGCCAATTGGCCTTGGATTCCTTCACCCCAGGGACAAGTATTTTCCCAGCTTGCCAAGTGGGAGCATCCGAAATTCAGATGTCGGCCTTCTCAACGCGGTTATGACGATGGGACTGACAGGTCTCATACTCCTGTTTGGTATCCTTTTTGGCTTTGCACGGTACGTCGCTAAGACATCCGACGGAAGACCAACCTGGTTGGTAGTAGGTATGTTCAGCTGGCTTGCGCTTCTAGCTGCTACCTCCCTCACACTCGTAACGTTGTTCAGCCCCACAGGGCTTATTTCAGTCGGCCTCACCCTGGTACTCTGCGGTGTTGCGATAGGTCCTACGCCAAGACTTGACCAGTTGCATGCTTGACACGTTTGCCCATCGCCGTCACAACTCCCTTGTTGGCTTTGACAAACCTCGCGTGGCTTTTGTATTGTGGTCCGGCGATATTGGTGGTGCGGAGACACAGATTCATCTTCTAGCCCGCGAGTTCCGCACGACCGACATCGACGCATCCATTATCTTTGTCACTCGAGGAGGGCCACTCACCAAGCGACTCGCGCGTGACAACATACCGTGGTACACGTTGGGTTTTCGCCGGGGTAGTGCAGTGACGATTCATCCACGTCGTCTCCTCAAAGCATTGAACACCTATGGGTCAGCCGGGGTAGTACTTCCAGATGTTGGATTTCTCGTCGCCGCCTTGCGGCTCGGCGGGTATAAATCGCCAATTATTGCGATCGACCACGGATCCCTTCTGCAGATGCCATACCTCCCAACAATCAAGCGACGTCGATTGATCTGGACGCGGTCGAGCGCCGAAAAATTTAGTTATGAGCACGTCGTCGTGTCGAACGCGATGCGGGACGAGGTCTTGCGGTATAACCCTAGAGCTCATTGCACCGTGATCTACAACGGTGTTGATCTTCCGACATCAATCTCACCGCCCGAACTGACCTTGGACGATAGCTTGATAGTTGGTTGCGTTGGCAGGCTAACAGGCGAAAAGGGGCTTCAATATGTAATCCGCGCACTTGCGGGCCAAGACGCCATTCTGCGCATCGCTGGAGATGGTCGTCATCGCGCACGACTTGAATCCCTCGCGCGAGAAGTGGGCGTCTCGTCCCGCGTTGAGTTTCTTGGCTGGATACATGACGTCCAATCATTCTGGCGTGAGTGTCATGTAGCCATAATGCCGTCAATCGGTAGCGAGTCGTTTGGTCTCGCCGCCGCGGAGGCGATGGCTGCCGCTCGTCCTGTCATCGTCAGTCAGCAGGTAGGCCTTGTAGAGATCGTTGGCTCTTCCGGAGTCATTGTACCGCCCGGCGACACTGACACAATCACGAGAGTCCTCGAACGCTTCTCGGATGCACCCGACGATCTAAGGTCAATCGCGATCCGATCTCGCCAGCGCGCGGAACTACTTTTTGACGTCCGCCAGACTAGTAGGGCGTATATGCGCCTACTACGACTCGACCTATACCGAGATCACGATCCGGAACGATCCACTGACGAGCAAGCCAAGCACACCACAGTGCGTCAATCGATACTGGGAAATACGTGAGCCCCAAGCTCGCTCAGCGTTTTCGCCTTGCTACTGACCCAACATCGTGGCGGGCTTCGCTTACAGACGCTCGCTGGCGCCGTGACGGGTCGTGCGCGCAGCCGTCTACACGTGCGACGACGGCACAATGCACAACGGTTTATTGGCCGACGAGGTACCAGCATCCAAATGCGGCCCCGTTTGGGCGCCCGATCAGAGACGGACTGGGCGCGATAGCCAAACTGGTGGCGATGGAGATAGACCAACCATACGAGGGAATCATCATATTCGCAGTCGATATAGACGGTGATCTCAAGCGCGTTGCGATCGACTATTTCGACTTTACGTTCGTACACAAGCGATGCGCCTCCGAAGTAGACACGTATTTCAAGCTACAGTATCTGCCGCAAGGCTACCCTGATAGCCCGAACGTGCTAGCTGGCGGCTATGTCACCTCCTCGTCATTTCTGTATACATACTGGTGCCGCCTTCGCGCCCTACGCGATAAACGGAGCCCGAGCGCGGATGTGTTCGCGCGTTTTGGTCTGCGCTATTCGACTGAGATCCGCCGGGCCGCGATCAATCTCCTCGACTCGGACCCACGGATAGCATATGGAGGAGGCACACGTCCGACCCGTCACTCAGTGTACCTCCGAGAGATGGCGACAGCAAAGGTGTGCGTCGACATGCCTGGGCAGGGACCATTCTGCTATCGCCTCGTGGAGTGTCTCGCTATGGGATGTTGCATAGTCGGGCCTCGACACAAGGCAAGCTTGCCAGTTTCTTTGAGCAATGGAGTCGAGATCATCTATTGTGCGGACGATCTCAGCGACTTGGTCGACCTCTGCGCAAGCTACGCCCAGGACGAGGCCAGGCGCAAGCCAGTCGAAGTAGCCGCCGCAAAATATTTCGACGATCACTTGCATCCGATCCGCATTGCCGAGCGATATCTGACTATCATCTGCGACCGATGAGCAAAGATCCGATGCGCCCACAGAGACTTCGCCGGCGACTTTGGGACAAAGTGCGGCTCGCTATCTATCGTCAACTGTCCCACTCATCGCAGATAGCTCGTCTAGCAATGCACATCCGCAGGGCTGCCACCCTACAGGTGCGGCACCGCCTTGTCGACAGCATGGAGGCCGAGGAGAACGGAGAGGTGTGGCTGATAGAGATGCTAGGACCGCGCATCGAGATCGCGTTTGACGTCGGCGCGAATATAGGCTCGTGGTCAGACATCGTGTTGCAGCGCTGCACACATTTGCGGAGCCTCCATTGCTACGAGCCTTCCGAGACAGCCGCAAACACGATCCAGGCGCGCACGGAGAACAACACACACGTGCATCTGGTGAGGGCCGCAGTCTCCGACCAAGAGGGAACGGCTTTGTTCTTCGAAGAAGCCGGCGCATCGCAGACTTCATCGCTCGTGCGGCACGGAGCGAGCAGCACGATACAGCGCACCGTTCCGGTGATTACCGTGGACGGTGAGATGCACCGCCAGTGTATCGACCACCTGGACATCCTAAAGATAGATGTCGAGGGCTATGATCTTCATGTACTTCGAGGCGCACGCGAAGCGCTTAAGAGACAGGCCATAAGCGTCGTCCAATTTGAGTACAACCTGCCATGGATGTACGCGGGAAGCACCCTGCAAGCGGCTGCCGTCTTCCTGGCTGAATGCAATTACGAACTACTCCTCCTCAACCGGACAGGTCTTTGCCGCTGCGACATTTCGCGCTTGGGAGAGCTTTTTTCATATCTCAACTTCGTCGCCATTCCACAGTCTGAGTTGAGCCTACTCCCAACAGATATCAATCCAGATCCGCTGTGGAGCTAGCGCCAGCTGTTGCGGAACGTCGGCTCGCAAAATCCTTGACAAGTGGATAGAATGGTCCCGGCACACCAAGTAGCGTCTGTACAGCTAACCGTGTGGCAAGGAGTTCCCCTCGCTTACGCTTAGCCCTCCTCGGGAAATGTCCGATGGCGACAACAGATGCCGCCGCAACAGCAACGCGGGAGAGCAGTTGGTAAAGCGTCCACGCCCAGCGAGCCGCTGGCACCCCGTGGGCGATCCCTACGAACTCGATGCTGCTCAGCGCACTGGCTGCAGCCGGAATAGTCCGTTCCGACGCGCCTTCCCCCGATGATCCGCCCCATGCGTGACAGCCTGTGATCCCGTCGGTAACGGAGAGCGGCAGCCCGCTACGCGAGTACTTCAAACTCAGCTCCCGGTCCTCGTAGTACAGAAAGAGTCGCTCGTCAAAACCGCCGAGTCCTAGAAACTCCTCCCGGTCACACAGCAGCAAAGCACCCGAAAGCCAGCGATACCCGCCGATGACCCCGCTCGGTGAGCGTATCCGTTCACGGACCTCCGGCGGCATAAGCGGTCCGAGTGCCTCCCGCACAATGTCGCAGGGCCAGGGTACGCCGCATCGCAGCGATAACGCCTGCCGTCTGCCGTCGCCCTCCAACAGGGCACGCGGCGCGACGAGCCCGAACGGGTTACGTATCGCGAGTTTAGACAGCACCATGCAATCGACTGATGCTATGCACACATCGGGATTGACGAACATCAGCAACGGAGTCGTTGCGTACCGCGCCCCCAAATTGCACCCCGCTCCGTATCCAAGGTTCGCCTCATTCGCGATCACGTCGGCGTCGAGAGCCCTCGCTACTTCGATCGACTCGTCCTTTGATGCGTTGTCGACGACTAGTATCCGGGCAGGCTTGATGTGATCCCGCAGAGAATCGACGCAAGGACGCAAAACGGTCGCGCTGTTGTATGTCACGATGATCGTCGTAATGGAGGATCGCATGTCTCTACCTCTCCTTGACCGCCGCGTCACGACCACTTGGCGTGCATCGATTCACGTCAAGCCTCCAGACCCTCGCTCTTTCCCGGCGCTGACTCCTAGTGCTGCATAGCATTCGAGCGTCCGCTTAGCGACCGCGTCGAGGCTTAGATGACCAGTCAGCTCGCGTCCGTTACTTCTCTCTCTCTTCGATGCGCACCTCAGAACCTCCCGAGCGAGCGACTCCACTCGCGGTTCGCACAGTGCCGATGGCACCACACCTTTCAACAGCTCAGCAATATCCCCGGTGGGAGTCGCGACCACCGGGAGATCGCAGGCAAGAGCCTCCTTGACGACGTTTGGGGAGCCCTCGCTCGCCGATGTATGCAGCAGACAATCGGCCGCATTGTAATACAGGACCATGTCCTCATGCCGCACATCTGAGATAGTGAGCCAGCGCAATCTGGGTAGATCCTGCGCCGCGAGCGCTGTGGCCTGTTCTGCCAGCCACAGTCGCTTCACCGCCACCCGACGGCCGACTGAGATGACCGTGATCTCATCCAAGGGCCAACCCAACCGCAGCCGCGCCTCGTCTCGGTTGAGAGGCCGAAAGCGGGACCTGTCGATCCCGTCAGGTATAACCCAATTGCGCTCACGAACGCGCGTAGGCAGAAAAGATGCCATCTCGACTGTCTTTGTCGTCGTTGCGTCCATGAGTCGGGAGTGTGTGCGCAGCACTCTGCTGCGCACCACGCACTTCAGGCGGTCCCGCCAACTACCCTCTTTTGGGCCTAGGATGTCCGTGCCCAGATAGCTCGCGAGTACTGGCGCACCGCGGAAGAACCGCGCGACCAGTGCGGTCTCGCCACCATGGCTATGCACGAGTCGGTAGCAGGAATCCGACGGGAGCGCCAATACAGCTAGACAACCAAGCCCATACGCATGCAGACCACGGTAGCCCCTGATGAGCAGCACATCGCACCTCATCCCATGAGCCGCCAGACCTTCAACCGTCTCTTTCACAAACGGACCTTGGGTCGGCCGCTCGCGGTGCGGCCACGTGTTCGTCACCATGAGCACCTCCGCTTCGGGCACGTTACGCTCCCACGTGACCAGTCCACGACGCTCAAGCGTCTCGAGTAGGCGCCTGGCCATGCTCACGAGCCGGGAGGCTATCATTATCAGCGATGTCTACCGCCCAGCCCCGGAGAGTACTCCTCGTGGCTTCCAGCGGAGGGCATCTACTCCAGTTGCTGCAGCTCGCTGACCTTTGGCCCCAGGCCAGTCGCCACTGGGTGACGTTTGAGACGAGCGATGCAACTTCTCTACTCGCCGACGAGCGCACGACGTGGGCGCACCACCCAACCAATCGCAACATCCGTAATCTCCTCCGCAACCTCCGGCTAGCACTCCGCATGGTGCGCCGGAGGGACTTCCAGGCGATCGTCACCACTGGGGCTGGCGTAGCCGTACCGTTTGCGATCATAGGACGTTTCCGCGGGGTCAACGTCGTGTACATAGAATCGATGGCCAGGATCACGGCTCCCTCGCTCACGGGACGCCTGATCTATCCATTTGCGCACACCTTCATCGTCCAATGGCCAGAGCTCCAGCGCTTCTATAGGCGAGCCCGAGCACTCGGAACCGTCTTTGATATTCCTTAGCCTAGGCACTCATCAGCAGCCGTTCCCGAGGGCACTCGATCTGGTCGAATCGCTCGCCGAGGACGGCGAGCAGCTTGTCATACAGCATGGGAGTACCCCCCCACGGCTTTCAATGCCAAACGCCACCTGGAGAGAATTTATCGCCTATGAGGCCGTGGTTGAAACCATGGCAGATGCGACTGCCGTCGTATGCCACGCTGGCGTTGGCACCATCATGACCGCACTACAGGTCGGGCACGTGCCGGCGGTGATACCCAGACAGGCAATCCGAGGCGAGCACGTCGATAACCATCAGATGGACATAGCGACCCGCTTTGCCGAGCAAGGACTCATACGATGCGTCACCACCGAGACTGACATCGCACCTCTCATACGACAACACCAACGAGGTGCTCGACCAGCGATCGGTCGAGGCAGCAAGATGCTGCGCGCAGCTGTCGCCGAGGCTGCAGCGAGAGAACCTCAGCGACGCTTTGTGTTGACCTTTCGTCGCTAGATCAGCATCTCTTGCTCTAGGTGTTGTGCCCGGTGACATCTCGAACGCGTGCGATGGGTGGGCGGTTGCCGAGAGCGCTGTGGGTGCGCTTCTCGTTGTAGTCGCGAACCCAGTGTGGCAGCAATGCGTGGCGGGCATCGCTTGAGGCGTATTGCAGGGTATAGGCACACTCGCGTTGCAGGTCTGCTGGTAGCGCTCGACCTTCCCGTTGGTGCGGGGCGTGTAGGGTCGGGTGCGGAGGTGGCGGATCGCACCGCAGTAGAGCAGCTCGCGCAGCGTCTTGTTGTGGACGCAGGTAAACGCGTTGTCGCCCGTCAGCCGCTCGGCGACGATCCCGTGCTCCAAAAACCAGTCCAGTACGAGGCGGGTGAACGCGGTCACGGTCGGGGCCTTCTCGTCGTCGTGGATCTCCGAGTACGCCAGACGTGAGCAGGCATCGACGATCGAGTGCACATACTCCCAGCCGACCTTCCTGGAGCGCTTGGTGGGATCGCCAGTCAGCGCGTACCCGGGCTCCTGGAACTTCACGATCTTCTTTACGTCCATGTGCAGCAAGTTCCCGGGGCACAACCACTCATAGCCGACGACCGCCGGGCGCTCTGATGGCTCCCGGCGCGAGCAGCCTCCACGCCTCAGCACCTTATGCACAGTGGAATGCGGACGATCGACCTCCACCGCGATCCTCCTGGGGCTCCAGCCAGTTCCCGCCGCAGCAGCTCACGGATCCGCTGCTCCTCGTCAGCAGGCAACTGGAGAGAGATCGGTGAGGACGACTGGAACGCTCCGTGAGACACACCAGCGACTCTCGCTCCGCGGGTGTGGCCTAGCGCTAGCGGCGCACCCACTCCCAGATCGTGGACTTCGACGCATTCCCCCACGCAGCGGCCTACGCGAAGGACAACCCATCGTCAACGACACAACGGCTGCACTAGTTTCGAACATGTCTACGTCGTATATTTGTGCGTTTACTGCCTGATTTACTGGGGTCGTCAGCCGCCACTGCCAAGTCGACCGACCTGTGCCCCTTTTGGCGCACCGATACGGAAAATACAGACCAATCGCGATTCGATCAGTTTAGGAATATCCCTGATATGACGGCAGTATTCCCAGCTGTCCGATCCGCAGTTATCGTTACTGATTCCCCAGCCGAGACATTAATCGGGAACGAAACCCATGCGCCTTCGCTGAATTCGTTTGCCAGCACAGCAGTCTGGCCGTTTACCGTGATCGTCTCACGCCTGGCCTTTTTGTCCCAATCGATCGCGTACATCTCAAGATTCCCGCTGAAGGCAGTCGTGAAACTTAGTTTGAGCTTGACCTGGTTCGGATCATAGTAGGTCGCCGCGACTCGTGCGCTCTTTTCTGGATTCTCCAAGGCTAGCGAGCTTGTTGTAGATGCATTCCACCTATAGCGACTTCCCTGTTCGAGAGTCAATGACGCATCCGTCAATGACGAGAGGTCACTCG
Organism: Solirubrobacteraceae bacterium; assembly: GCA_035603375.1. GTDB lineage: Bacteria > Actinomycetota > Thermoleophilia > Solirubrobacterales > Solirubrobacteraceae > Palsa-744. Next base: position 1,814 of record DATNKN010000316.1, on the reverse strand, counting down.
AACCGCTCCAATCGGCGAGCGCATAACCGGAAGAACCGTAGGTTCCAACCCAATTTCCTTGCGGCACCTGCGTTACCGGCATCGCAGGCGGCGCTCCGGTATCTCCGAGGAAGATGCCCGACAACACAGCGTTAAAGCCTGCTGTGCGGTCTACAGTGATCGTGACTGTACCGCCAGCGGCTACGTTGATCGGAAATGAAACCCATGCCCCTTCATTGAATTCGCTTGCGAGCATAGCCGTCTGTCCATTGACCGTTATGGTCTCCCTCCTTTCACGTTTGTCCCAGTCGACCGCGTAGAGGTGCAGATTGCCGCTATATGCCGAGGCGAATTTTAGTTGGACCTCGACCTGATTTTGGCCACAGTAGACCGCCGAGCTGCGGAGTAGACCACTTGGGTCCTCAAGCGCACGTGCTTCTGTCGTACTGCCGGCCCACTTGTATCGGCTACCCTCGACGACTGTGGGAGTCACACCCGGCATGTTTGATAGATCTTGGACGCCATCCCAATCCGGCAGAAGATATCCAGCCGAACCAACCTGACCTACCCAGCTGCCCTGTGGAGCACTCGACACCGACGGGCTTGGCGGCGCTCCCGCATCTCCCAGAAAGATCCCAGACAGCACTGCGTTTAGGCCTGCAGTCCGATCAACGATGACCGTAACCGTACCGCCGGCCGCGACGCTGACTGGGAACGACACCCACGCACCTTCACTGAAATTGCTTGACAGGTTCGCGGTTTGCCCATCGACGGTGATCGTCTCGCGGCGTTCGCGTTTATCCCAATCAACTGCATACAGATGGAGATTTCCGCTATATGCCGACGTAAACGTCAACTGAACGCGAATCTCGTTTGGATCGTCGTAGACCGCAGAGCTGCGCGTCAGGCCGCTTGGATCCTCGAGTGCGCGGGCTTCCGTCGTACTGCCAGCCCACTTGTACCGACTGCCCTGCACCAAGGTCGTTGCTACACCTGGCATGTCAGAGAGATCCTGGACACCGTCCCAATCCGGGAGTAGATATCCGGCCGATCCGTATAGTCCGACCCAACCACCTTGGGGAGCCGTTGACACCGGCGGGGTGGGAGGCGCGCCCGCATCACCAAGAAAGATACCCGACAAGACCGCGTTCAGCCCCGCAGTTCGGTCGACGGTAATCGTTGCCGTGCCGCCCGCCGCTACGCTGATTGGGAACGACACCCACGCGCCTTCACTGAAATTGCTTGACAGAACCGCCGTCTGACCGTTCACCGTAATTGTCTCGCGACGTTCGCGTTTATCCCAATCGACGGCGTACAGATGCAGATTGCCGCTGTAGGCAGCCGTGAAGTTCAACTGAATCGCTATCTGGTTGGTACCGTAGAAGGCTGCCGCGTTGCGAGTGTGTTCGCCTGGGTCCTGCAGTGCGCTGCCCTCCGTCGTATTTGCTACCCACCTGTAGCGACTGCCCTGCAGGAGCGTCATCGAAGCATTCGGAAGATAAGCCAAGTCGCCAACCGTGCCATCCCAACCGCCAAGCACGTAACCGGCCGAACCCACACCGCCAACCCAGCCTCCCTGAGAAAGCTCCTGACCGCTATTCGCTGGGGGAGCACCGGTGCCACCCAGGAAGACGCCATTCAGGACCGCATTCCAACCGCCGGTACGTGCGACGGTGATCATCACACTGCCCCCTGCAGATACAGTGACAGGAAACGATGTCCACGCACCCTGACTAAAGTCCGAGCCGAGCAGCACGGTCCGCGGACCCGCGCCGTCGTTGACGGTGATCGTCTCCCGACGTTCACGTTTGTCCCAATCAACGGCATACAGGTGA
>DATNKN010000307.1:0-4760 GCA_035603375.1 Solirubrobacteraceae bacterium | reverse complement strand
TTCCCCGGCGGTCTGATCCTCGTGCTGGCGCTGATCGGCCTTGCCGGGGTGGGCAGAGGCTCCCGCTCCCCATACACGCGCCGATTGCGCGTGGGGCTGCTGTGTGGGATCGTCGTCTGCTCGGTGCTGGCGCTCGGCTTCGGCATCACCGGCGCGGGGTATCCCTATCGCCTGCTCTACGACTACGCGCCCGGATGGAACGGCGTGCGCGTGCCGGGCCGGGTGTTCACGCTGGCCACGCTGTTCTACGCGCTGCTGGCGGGGGCAGGCGTGCAGGTGCTCCTAACCCGAATCAAACCGTGGGCCAAACGCCAGCGCCTGTACACGCTGCCGGCGCTGATCGGCGTCGTGTTGTGCATCGGGCTGCTCGGCGAAGGCGCGGGGCACCTCGGCCATCCCGTCGTGCCACAGCCGGCTCGTGCGGAAGCGGGCCTGCCCGGCCCCCTGCTCGACCTGCCCACCGACGGCGCGCTCGACCGTATCTGGCAGTACTTCTCCACCGACGGCTTCTACAAGATCCCGGTTGGCAACAGCACTTTCGACATGCCCGACGTGGACGATCTGCGCGGCGGCATGAACGGGTTCCCGGATCGCGCGAGCGTCGAGAAGCTGCGCTACTACGGCATCAAGACCGTGGTGCTGCACACCGTGCTCCCCATGGGACTGCCACCCGAACACGGGCCCGTCGTGGCCGAGCCGCCCGACCCCGTTGCGGCAGCAGCCAAGCCGATCGCCGGGCTCGGCATCACGCGCCGGCGCGTGGGCTCGCTCGTGATCTATGAGATTGGCCCAGGGCCTGCGGCGCTACACGGCAGCGACGGATGAGCACCTCGAGCGTCCACCAGCCGGCCGGCGACTCAGGCGCGCCGCGCGCGCCCCGCAAGCGTCGCAAGGGGTCCAACAAGCGCCGCCTCGGACTCGCGGCGATCCTGCTCGTGGGGCTGGCTTACGCGACCATGATCCAGAGCTTCTCCTGGAATCAAACCTCCCACTACGACCTGATCCGCTCGCTCAACCAGGACCAGACGACGATCGACCAGTACCAGGAAAACACGGGCGACAAGGCCTACTACAAGGGTCACTGGTATTCGGCGCGGGCACCCGGGCTCGCGCTGTTCTCGCTGCCGTTCTACGACGCGCTAAACCTCGCGGGCGTCGAATCGTGGACAGACAGGCATGTGGCGCCGCCGAACCATCCGGGCGATGAGATGATCTACCTGGTCGGGCTGTGGGCCAACGTGCTGCCCGGATTGATTCTGCTCCTGCTCGTGGGGTTCCTCGCCGAGCGAATCGAGCCCGGGTACGGCGCCGCCACGGCGGTGATCCTCGGTCTTGGCACGCTGACGCTGCCGCTGTCCACACTGCTGTTCAGCCACGTGTTCTGCGCGTGCCTCGGCTTCGCCGCGTTCGTGTTGATGTGGCGCGAGCGCGAAGGGCCCCCCAACCCTTGGTATCTCGGTGTCGCCGGGCTGCTGATGGGTTACGCGGGCTCCTCGGAATACCCGATGTTCTTCGCGGCGGTGGTGCTCGGCTTGTATCTGGTCTCACGCCGGGGCTCATTCACCCCCATGGGGTTGTTCAGCCGCGCCGGCGCCTACGTGCTCGGTGGGCTGATCGGGATCGTGCCGCTGGCGCTCTACAACCACTACGCGTTCCACTCCTGGACGCACCTGGCCTACTCCAACATCCCCCGCCAGCAGCAGGGCTTCTTCGGGATCGGGCTGCCGAGCCCGCGGGTGCTGGCGACACTGCTGCTCGATTCGCGCGGCCTGCTCACGATCTCGCCGGTGCTCATCATGGGCGCGATCGGGACGTGGATGCTCTACAAGCGCGGCAAGCGCGCCGAGGCGCTTGCGATCGTCGGCATCTGTGTGTGCTACCTGGGCTACAACTCTGGTTACTACCTGCCCTTCGGCGGCGGCTTCATGGGCCCACGTTTCTTGATGACGCTGCTGCCGTTCGTCGCGCTGCCGATCGGGATCGCGCTGAAGCGCTACCCGGGGCCCACGATTGCGCTGGCGGGCGTGTCGCTGACGACGACGATCATCGCAACCGCCACCCACCCGCTGATCGGGTATGAGACCGAGGCCGTCACGTGGATGCGGTATGTGCGCGAGGGCCTGTTCCAACCAACGATCGCAAGCGCCTACGGGCTCGGTCGCGGCTGGGGCGGGATCTGGCCGTTCTTCCTGGCCGCCGGCGCGGCGGTACTGCTTGCCACGCTCGCGACCGCACGCACGCGCATCTCGAACAGCTCGCTTCGCACTGGGGTGCTCGCGCTCATCGGCTGGTGCGTGTTTGCGGTGCTCGGCCCGACACTGCTCGGAATCGACCATCAGGGGCTGCTCGACATCGTCAAAGCGGGCGACAACACCGCCCTGCATAAGGGCTTTGGCGACTACCCACTACGCGTGCTTGCGCCGGTGGCCGCCGGCGTCGGCCTGTTCTGTTTGATCTGCGCCCGCATCGTGGCCGGCGGCCCGGTCAAGCGGCGGCCGGCCGAGCGCCGAGCGGCCCGGGCGGTCGCGGGCTGAGCACCGTATGACGTAATGGAGCCAATAAGACGCCCTATTAGCTCCATTACCGGCGTATTAGCGCGATTCTCTAGCGCCAGGGCACCTAAATGCGCGCCGGCTCTCAGTTTTTGGCGACCTTCACGTTGCACTTAGCCGCGTGCAACGCCTTGCACACGACCACATAGCCCGGGCGCGGTTCGTACTTGGCGTTCATCAGCCCGGCGTCGAAGCGCGTCGAGCTGGTTCCGCCGGTCCAGTCGTAGATGTACAGGCGCTTGATGCGCGAGGAGGATCCGGCGATCTTGAGCATGTAGGACAGCGCCTTGGCGGCCCGCGTCAGACCCGAGCCTTTCTTGTTTGGGAAGTCGCTGCCGAACTGCACGATGCCACCCGTCTCGGTGAGCCAGACCTGACCCGGCACGGCCGCCAGGACCGCTTTCGTGCGGGTGCTCTGCAGGCGGTTGGTGTCGGAGTAGTTGTGCAGCCCCCAGATGCTCGGCATCACCGTTTTCAGGTGCGCGATGTCGTGCTTGAACTGGGCGATGTACTGCAACGTGGGCGTGACCACCGGCGCGTCGAGCACGTCCAGGCCGACGATCGTGCAGCCCTTGCACACGGTCTCCATCGCCTTGTAGTACTGAGCCGACTGCAGCGGCGAGGGCGAGACGAGCGCGATGTGCTTCTTGTGTTTGATGATTTCGACGATCGTGCCGCGGTTGGCCTCATCCCAAGGCTGGTACTGGCGGACGTGCGGGAACAGCTTGATGAACTTCTGAATGTCGCGCTGATAGACCGCGACGCTCGGCATCTTCGCGGGGGTGTACTCGGAGTGGTAGAACGCCACCAGTACCTGCTGGTGGGCCGCTTCGGCATCCCCGATCCATTCCCTGGCGAGCTGTAGCGAGTAGGGCCGCACGGCCGCGTCATACGGCGCGATGTAGCGCGCGATTTTCGTGTGCAACTGCGTCCACAGTGGGTTGGAGAACATCTCGGTTCCCTCATCCCCGATGCCGGTCAGATACGACGCGGCGGCGTGGGCAGAGGGCTCTGGCGCATTCGTGGCACGCTGGGAGGAACTACCGGCGAGCGCTCCGGAGGCGCTCACGCCTCCCAGGGCGGCGAGCGCGCAAACAAGGGTGCAGAGGAGCAGCGGGCGGGGCGAGAGGTGGGAGCGGAGAGTTTTGAGCATGGTCATTGCAACAGCCTATGTGGCGAGACGTTGCGCCGCGCAACCAATCTTTCGCGATTCTTCATCGGGTACCTGCTGGTGGGTCAATCTGCCGTGTCCTCAGATACCGCGCGGCCGTCCTCGCGCAACGCGGGATCGGCGACGATCCGCACGTCGATGCCCGGCAGCCCTTCCAGCAGCCGCGTGACCAGCGACTCCCGGAAGCGCTTGACCCCTTTGCGGGGCGAGGGTGCGCCCATCAGCACGTAGGTGCTGCCCAGGCGGCGCACCGTCTCGATCGCCACGGCGGCCACGTCTTCGCCTTCTTCGACGAGCAGGCGCGCGCCGAGCATCGCCGTGAGGCGCCGTAGCGACTCGAGCTGCTCGCGATCCTCGGCGCTTGGGGTGCGGCCGTGGGGGCGCACCACCAGCACGTCCAGACGCGCGCCCAGGCGTTCGGCCGAGCGCGCGGCACGGCGCACGATCCGCTGGGAATGCGGCGCGAGCGCAACCAGCGCGAGCAGCCGCTCGGCGATCGTCTGCGTGCCGGCGCCACTGGTCTTGGGCGGAGCGATGCTTTCGTCGCGGCGCACCACGACCGACGCGGGCGCCAGGCGCTTGATCTCCACGCCCTCGGCGACGTGGCGCAGCGCGGTCTCGCGCAGCGCGGAGAGGTTCTCGATCTTGAAGAAGTTGTTGAGCGCCGCCGGCACGCGCTCGCGCGGGTACACCTTGCCGGCGCGCAACCGCTCGATCAACGCCTCGGGTGTGAGGTCGATCAGCACTACCTCGTCCGCTGAGGCGAGCACTTCGTCGGGGATCGTCTCGCGGACCCTGGTCCCGGTGAGCTGGATCACCTGGTCGTTGAGGCTCTCCAGATGCTGCACGTTGACGGTCGAATACACGTCGATGCCAGCCGCGAGCACGTCCTGCACGTCTTCGTAGCGCTTCTCGTGCTCGGTGCCCGGAGCGTTGGTGTGGGCCAGCTCATCGATCAGGCACAGCTCGGGTTTGCGTGCTAGCACCGCCGGCAGGTCCATCTCGGCAAGGGGCGTGCCGCGGTAGTTGACCATCCG
>DATNKN010000303.1:0-2911 GCA_035603375.1 Solirubrobacteraceae bacterium | reverse complement strand
AACAGCGCGAGCGCGAGCAGCTCGATCGCCCAACCGGGGAGCGCGTCGCGCCCGAGCGATAGTCGCGGGGAGGCGGACGCTGCGATGTTGGGGCCTTCGTCGAGCGCATACACGGCGCTGAGCACCGACCTGCCGAAGTTCTGCAAGCGCGCTTCGCTGACACGCGCGCCGGGCGCGGGACCGCGCTCGCCGCTGACCTGAACAAGCACGGCGGGCACGCCGGCGGCGTTCAGCGGCGCCTCCTCGCCCGTGGCCAACGGCAACGCGAGATGCGCGAACTGAGCGAGGGTGCTGGGCGCGCCCGCGGCGCTCCCAGCCTCTTGAGAGATTGCAGAGGCAAGCGTGAGCCGCAGGGTTTCCGGCGCTGCGCTGAGATCGCTGGAATAGGGGAGCACAAATGGCTTGTGCGCAGCACTGCCGGCGAGATCGCCGAGCACGATCGCGGCGTCCAGTGGCCGCCCACCGTTCTGCGCGAAGTCGGCAGCGCCGGCATACCCACCGCTGCCGCCGCTGGTGGACACCAGCACGATCGTGCGGCGCGTCTCGCTCTGGGAGAACACGCGCGCCAGCTCGATCAGCGCAGCGGTGCCCGACAGTTCGGCGATCGACCCCTGTGCGGCGGCGTCGCGATGGGCGACGATCGCGATCGGACTTTCGCCGCTGGACCCGGGACGGGTGGCGATCACGGTGGTAAGCGTGCGCTCGCCGTCGATGGTCTGGGCGCTCACTTTCCGTGTAGAGACCTGGAAGCCACCGCCGGCCAAGCCGCCCAACCCTCGCAGCGTGCTCGCGATTTCAGCGGCGAGCTCGTCATCGCCGGCGCTACCAGGCTGGCGGTCGGGAAAGCGCTTCGCCAGCGCCTGCAAGCCCGCGTATGCGCGCGCGCCGTCGAACGCTTCGGGCGCGAGCGTGGAGCTGAGCGACGCCGAGCGACCCGTGAGCGAAAACCCCGCTATCGCCACAACGAACAGCAGCGGCACGAACGCCGCGCGGTAGATGCGGACGTTGAACATCAGCGCTAGACCATAGCCCGACGGCGGACGGGAGGTGTGGGTCCCGACGTACCCCGCGCCCGAACACAGACGCGTGGAGCGACAACTCCCCTGGGCCGGTCGCGGGCGCAGCGGCTGCACGCGGACGCGGGCTCGCCCAAACAGAGGACAGGCCCGGCCGAGTGCCGCCGGCCTTCCGGGCCAACCCAAGGTATCGTGCGGTCCGCCAATGCTCCAGCCCGTCGCCACAGGACACAAGTCGCTCGCCGACTACACCCACATCTGCGGGCGCGAGCTGATCGAGGAAATCCGCGAGCTGGCAGAGCCGCTGAAGGGCCGACGCGTCGTGCACGTCTCAGCGACCGCCTTCGGCGGCGGCGTGTCGGAGATCCTCTACACGCTGGTGCCGCTGATGCGCGACGTCGGACTTGACTGCGAGTGGCAGGTGATCTACGGGCGCGAGGAGTTCTTCAACGCGACCAAGCTCATGCACAATGCACTGCAGGGCAATCCGCAGGATCTCGACGAGGAGCAGTGGGGCACCTGGGAGCAGTACAACGAGATGAACGCTCGCGAGCTCTCCGACGGTTGGGACGTGTGCCTGGTGCACGACCCGCAGCCGGCCGGGCTATACCGACTGGTACCCGAGAAGGCGAGAGGCTGGGTTTGGCGTTGCCACATCGACCTGTCGACTCCCAACCCGGCGACGATCGAGCGACTGCTGCCCTACATATCCGAGTACCCGCAGTCGCTCTTTCACATGGCCGGATACGTGCCCGAGGGCATGGGGGGGAACGTGAACATCGTGCCGCCGGCGATCGATCCGCTGATGCCGAAGAACATGGCACTCTCACCCGAGGACGCCTCCTATGTGTGCGAGCAGTTCGGCATCGACGTGGACCGACCGCTGATCTGCCAGGTGTCGCGCTTCGATCCCTGGAAGGACCCGCTTGGCGTGATCGACGCCTACAGGCTCGTCAAGCAACGCATCCCCGAGGTGCAGCTAGCGCTGGTGGGCTCGATGGCCAGCGACGACCCGGAGGGCTGGGACTTCTTCAACGCAACCATCGCCCACGCCGGCGGTGACCCCGACGTGCACATCCTCAACAACTTCAACAACGTCGGCGCGATCGAGGTGAACGCGTTCCAGTCCCACGCGGATGTGGCCGTGCACAAGTCCACGCGCGAGGGGTTCGGGCTGACCGTCTCGGAGGCGATTTGGAAGGCACGGCCGTTCATCGGCGGCGACGTGGGCGGCATCCCGCTGCAGGTCGAGGACGGCGTAACCGGCTTCCTCGTGGACACGGTCGAGCAGTGCGCGCAGCGTGCGCTGGAGCTGCTGGGCGACCCGGCACTCGGCAAGACGCTCGGGCGGCGCGGCAAGGAGCATGTGCGCACACACTTCCTCACCCCGCGCTACCTGCGCGACTACTTGCGGATTTTCGGGGAGCTGGCGGAGGGGTAGAACCAGCGAACACGGACATACACGCGCCGGGCGTGGGTGGAGCGTGCGAGTAATGCTGATTTTGCACTATTCACCTTAGTAGCTACATATTGTAGTCGCTATCGCAAACTTTTGAAATTGGATAAAACACCCCCCCCCTCCACCCCATCCCAGCGCTCGCCGCTCGTGCTGGTGAGCAACCGGGGACCGGTCACGTTCGGGCCGGGCGAGGAGGTGCAGCGCGGGTCGGGCGGGCTTGTGACCGCGCTCACGGGGCTCGCCTCCCACCGCGACGCGGTGTGGGTGGCCTCGGCGATGAACGAGCACGACGTGCGCGTATCGCGCGAGCACGAGGGACAGGCCTTCCCGGTGCGCTCGCCCGCGGGCGGGGAGTACATGGTGCGCCTCGTGGCCAGCGACCCGGAAGCCTACGACCGCTTCTACAACGTGTTCGCCAATCCGATGCTGTGGTTCA
>DATNKN010000300.1:0-3616 GCA_035603375.1 Solirubrobacteraceae bacterium | reverse complement strand
GACAGCGCGATACACGATGGCCGGCACCTCCAAGCCGAGGAGATCGCGAGCGAGATAGTCGGCGGGATCCATCGTGGGCAGGAACGGAAAGGGCCGTTCCTCGGGATTGCGGTCGCTCTCGTCATCAATGTCGTAGAGCACGAGGCCATCGATGCCCACGGGGCGCAGGCGCTCGAGCGTCTTCGCGGCGATCTGACGGGCGTGCTCCGGTTCGGTCGTCAGGCGCGGTGGCGTCAGCGCGAAGAGCAAGAACTCACCCGTTCCCTCCGCAATGCGCCGCTGCAGCTCCACGCGCCGAAGCGTAGCCAAGCGCCTGTGCACTACGACTTGGCGCCAGCGGTTGTGGCCTCCGCTAGCAGCCACGCAACGCGCTGTCCCGCCTGCACAAGAGTCGCGTCGAATGCTGCTCGGACGCGCCATCCGGCGTGAGTCGCCGCGACTCACGCGAATCAGGACGACGTGCCGTAGCCGGTCGCGCCCGGTCCAACACGCAGCACGGCCCGGGAGTGAGCTTCACGGCGAGTTCTCGCCGCTCTCGACCCTCGCCTGTCGCTGACCCCGAACGCCCGCGCTCAGACCGGGCCACCCTTCCAAACTCCACCATCTCCATGTCGGCGATCTCAAGGATGAAGCTGCCGGCGTAGGCGATCGCGTCGAAGTTGGCTCCGGTGATCGTGATGGTCGCGAAGTACTCTTGCTCGGCGATCAGTCACGCCGGTCCTTGTTGGAAGCGCTCAATGGCGACAGCGCCGACACAGCCGACCGGAAGTGGGCTCGGATCGCCGTTGGGATCAACACCGAACTCCCTCGCCAGTGTCGGAGCGTCGCCGAGCAGCAGCAGTGGCAGCCATCGACAGCGCCGAGTACCGGGCTGCGTGGGCGCGCGGCGAAAAGTACGAGCCCGAAACCACGTCGCCGCTAGCGCCCACTTCGGGCCTCGAACGCCAGCCGAGGTAGATAGCCGGTAGCTCAGGGCATCCTTGGACGCTCACCCACCGACGGGCATACTGCTTCCGTGACCGGCACGGCTCTACCGTAGATCTGTATGGACGAGGCCGGGAATACAGGCGAGAATCTTCTCGATGCTGCCCAGCCGATCTATGCGCTCGCAGCCGTTCGTGTAGACAAGGACGCCCGCGTTCTCGCCGGCCCGGCGCTTGCTGTTTGCCGGGCACGGTGTGAGCGAGAGGCCATCGCGCCCCACGTAACTCGGAGGGGCGAACGGACGAGTGGCGCCGTGCGGCGGCTATTCGCTGCTCTGGGCCAGTCTGAGTCGCGCCTGCCGTATCAGGGCGTCAGGGTCGCGCCCGTCGTCGGGGTAGGTGACTTCGCCCATGCGGGCGGGCTGGGCAGGTTGGAGTGGCGAGGGGCCCAGGCCAAAGAACGACAGGGCGGAGCGCAGGTAGTCGGGTGTGGCCACGAGCAGGATCTCGGTCTCGGATAGGTAGTGAACCTGGCCTACCTTGGTGCGGATGACGTTGGCGCAAGCGGTGGGGAGGGCAGGCGCGGAGATGTCGGCGGGCTTGATTACGACGATCGACAGCGGCGAGTCGCCGGCGGCCGTGAGCTGGTGCTGTAGCCACGGTGCGGCTGGTCCCCGTCCGGGTTCGAGTGCGGTGTCATGGGAGTCGCGCACGCTCGACAGGACTCCCATCTCCAGGGTCGCGAGAGCGAGAGCGAAGGCGACGCCGACGAAAGCCGCAAGGCCGACCGCCACAGCGTTGCCGTTGACGAATCCCCATATCGGCGCGTTGAAGTTAGCGACGAGGCCGACCACGATGACGACGGCGAGCGGCAACGCCCACCGAAGGCCACTGTACGAATAAGAGGCAGGCGCGTAACCCGCCTGGCGCGACGAGAAGTCGGCTACAAACCCTCGCGGCTTTGGAGGGGCCATGCCGGGAATCCAGCGGGCGGCCCTGCGGGCGTGTGACTGGACGACCGGACTGAACGCGAGGGTGTCGAGGATCACGAGCAGCAGCGGGCCGACAGCGAGCCAAACATCGTCGGCGTCGGTCACGGCAACGGCCAGGGTAATGAGGCCACTGACACCGGCGACCGCGAACAGGTGGGATAGGGAGCGACGCGAGCGGCGAGTCATTTCAATGCTTCGATGAGCAGGAGCGCGACAGGGATAAGGGCGGCGAAACCGCCGACGACGAGGCCGTCGTTGTAGCGGCTTTGGACATGCGCGTCACCTTCGGTGTCGGTCATTTTTTGATCGACGGCCTCAATGTTGCCGAGCATCGCGCCGAAGATCGCGGCGCCACCGGCGATGACGCCGAGCGTGACGAACGGGGCCGTGATGTGGTCGGCGAGGTGCTGGAGGTGAACGCCGTAGAGAGCGAGCATCGGAGGACCCTAACGGCCACCGTGACCGGCAGGCAAGCCGCCGGTCACGATCACCAAGCTCCCTGCTGCTGTCCTGCTCTCGGCCCGGTTGGTTGGCCGCTCTGCCCTCGCCCGATCAAGCAAAGCGCCATCGCGTCTGGCTGAACTGCTCACCCTTGCCGAAGCCGAGAATCGTCGTGGGCGCGACCCGATAAACGAGCGCCTCACTGCGCCGGATCGCGTCGCTGAGACCAAACCACGTGCCCTCGGGGGCTGTGAAGTGCACCCCGTACTTCAACTCGTAGGCGCTGGCGACGAGTCCGAGCTCCCCTGTGTCGCTGACCTCGACGGCGTGCCCTTCGACCACGACATCGAGACCATCCAGTCCGTTCTGGCCCGTGGTGAGAATGCACTGTGGGTTCTGCTTTAGGTTCTTTGCCTTACGCTCGTCCGGACCCGTGCAGAAGTACATCGCGTCGTCGTGCCACACGGCCAACAGGGGGGTGACGTGCGGGCGTCCATCGGGACGCACCGTCGAGAGCCAGAACACCTCCGCCTCATCGATGTGCCGGCGTCCCTCCACCCAACCTGTCGGGGTCGCCCCCGGGCTGCTGAAACCAGCGTGTAGCTCCGTCACCGGCATCTTCACCGCCATGTCGTGTTTCCTTTCGTTGAGAACGTAGGACTATCTCTCATAGACTCCGCTCACTGCGCGAAGCCATCGGTTGACCCTTTCGCTCGGCGTCGCTGACGCAACTGCGAGAGCACACGCGCAGCAACCGCTCGCTCGCGCTTCTGGCGAATCTCGCGTCCCTTGCCGTTGCGGCCGGCCCGCCCTGCGTTCGTGTTCGCGCGGGTATTCGCGGTGACGCCGCCGGTGTGGCCGTTCATGTCCGGAAGGGCAGCCACCGAGCCGGACTTGTCTCGGCCGAGACTACTGTCTCTGCCTCAAAGCGCGCCGTGAAGCAGCAACGACGTCAGAGAGGCGGTCGGGCACTTTGCGTGCCCGACGAACCGCGCTACGCTCTTGAGGCGCCACGTTCCAGGCGCATCCTCGAGGTTAGGTGCCCCACGCGCGCCGGCCGTGGAGGGCAAGGGCATCGCCGCGGGGACGCGCAGCATCCTTCAGCTACTCGAACACGGCTGGGAGCGTGGGTCCAGGCCGGGAATCGGGAGCACGAAATGACGAATCGCGCGTTCAAGCAAGACGTTCGGGACCGCATGGCGCGGACGGGAGAGAAGTACACCAAGGCGCTCCGGGCTATCGAAGAGGTTCAGGCCCCCC
>DATNKN010000295.1:0-13114 GCA_035603375.1 Solirubrobacteraceae bacterium | reverse complement strand
AGGACCCGCGTGCATGCGCGTTCTATGAAAGCGCGGAGGAGTTGCTCGTGGAACTCGAATCCGAAGGCGCCGAGCACTCCTAGAGTCGGAGCCACTGTCGTCGTAGGTGAGGATTGCCGGGTACGGGCTGCCGGGAGTCTTGAAACGCGAAGCGCTCGCGCCACATGTCGGCTGTCGGCTCGTCAAATGGGTCGACGACCAGCACTGTCGCGCCTATGTGGGTTAGCGCACGGCGTGCGATGGCAGCAGCATGGCGCAGCAGCTCGTCGCCGATTCCTGGTGCGTCTGCCGCGCGTGCGAGCTGAGCGAGCAGGATCGCGGGCTGGGTTAGATAGTGCACGCCTCCAAGCTGTGCTCGCTCTTCGGTTGCGAGCGCGACCTGAGCGGCGCATAGCGCGTATACGCCCGTAACTCGCCCATGGGACAGCCGCAGCCGGACAGTCGCCTCCTGTGGCGCTCGAAATGCGCGCTCGGACAGCCATCTAGCGACGCTCTCTCCGGCGGGTCCCGGCACGGGCTTGAACGACCGGATTGCCTCATCCAGCCCCGGGAGTGCCTGGATGACAGCCTGGTCGGCGCGCAGATACGCGCGTGCGTGCGTCAGCGCGTCGGCGAGGGGTGGGTTCGACGTGCTCACGCTGTGGCTGCGTTGCGGTTTATGAGATATGCAGCGTTTGCCATTTGCGTGAACTTGCTCGGCGACGGGGACAGTTCGTCATGATGAATTAGTGTTTTTACTACAATACTACATCCGAGACAATTGTGTGCGGCTGCGTATGCGGACCTGTATGAGATGTACCGAGGGTGTGCGTAGAGGCCCATGACGGCTATCGCTCTCGCGCAAACACGCGGGCCTGCGCAACTCCAAGCGAGTGCTCATCTACTTCAAACGGTCGTCCGTCCCGCCCCGCGTCGCCGGGGACCCACCGGTCTAACGCGGCGCCGCGTCCGCCCCAGGCGCTACCACGTACACAATGTGCGCCCGCGCGATCGCCATGAACGCGTGTCGCTCGACGGGTCCGCCATCGAGCGGTGCGAGCGTGACGTCGGTGAGCGTGAGGAAGTCGCGCTCGGAGGCGTTGAGCATGTCCGAGACGCGCGAGCGGTAGCCGTCGCGGGCGAGCATCAGCGAGCCCTCGATGCGGTGGCGGGGCGTCTCCAGGCGGATACGCTCGCGGCGCTCGTCGGTGCCGTCGGGGTCCTTGTCGAACGCGTGCTCGTCGGGCGGTGTGGTCATCGTCGCTTCATTATCGGGCCTCGACGCGGTTGGGGCGCTGAGGGGCGATCGTTAGGCGCTCGACCTGCGATAGGCGATCGGCGACGTGGGTGGAAGGGCACGCTCCGGACCGCGTGCCCTTCCACCCACCGCCGCGTGCCTCATGGCACGACGATCGTGAAGGCGTAGCCGCTGGTCGGGGTGGTGCCGCCAGGCGCGTATGTGTCCACCTCGAAGTCTGTGGCCGGGCAGCCGCCTGTGCGCTGCGCGTTGACCGCGATGACGCCAGGGAGTTTGCCCGAGCTGTAGCTGACCTCGGGCGACACGGCGACGGTCTCTTCGGCGGCGTTGATCGGGGCGGCGGGCGCAACGCAGTAGACACCGGCTGTTGGCTCGCTGACGCCCGTGATGTTGCGCGGCGTTATGAGCGTCGCGGCGCCGGGCGTGGTCGGCTGTACAACGGCGTACCCGCGTGCTGTGCCGGCCGACCCAGTCGGTCCCGTTGCGCCAGTTTTCCCGGTGGCACCGGTTTTCCCGGTTTTCCCGGTGGGGCCCGTATATCCGCGCGGCCCGGCCGGCCCTGGGATCCCCCGCAATCCGCGTGGCCCGGGCACGAGGCACTCGCGCACCCTGTGCCTGCCGATGCGGGTGTAGAAGCATTTGGTGGACGCCGCGCTGTGGGCGCTCGGCAGGATCGGGATGCCGGCGAGCGCGGGCACGGTGACGGTCATCGCGGCGATCACGGCGGGGGTGGCTAGCAGTGTGAGTGTGCGACGGCGCATGGGTGTGCCTCTCCTGTGTTGGGGCCTGTTCGAACATAACCCTCGGGAGGGCCCGAAGGAGCGGTGTGACGGGCGCGCGCTTGGCGCGAAGCGTCGTGCCTGTGTGCGCCCATGGCGCAACGCGGGACGTGGAGCTAGCCCACGCGCTCGACCGCGCGCGCGGGCAGCCCGGCGCGCGTGCCGGCAATCGCTCCGACGGTGGCATCCGCGGGGGCGTTGCGCTCCTCGCGCACGATGTACAGCGGGCGGTGCTTGACCTCGTCGTAGATGCGACCGACATACTCGCCGATCACGCCGAGCGCGATCAGCTGGATGCCGCCGATCAGGAGGATCAGGATCGTGATGGTGCTGAAGCCGGGAAGGTAGGAGTCGGCGAAGTGTAGGCCGATCACGACTGGGATCGCGACGAACGCGACGCTCGCCGAGAGCAGGCCGGCGTAGGTGGCCAGCTGCAGGGGTAGGTGCGAGAAGGAGGCGATCGCGTCCAGGGAGAAGCGCAGCATCTTGCGCAGCGTGTACTTCGTCTCTCCGGCGGTGCGCGCGTCGCGCTCGTAAGGGACGGCTGTTTGCTTGAAGCCGACCCACACGGTCATGCCGCGTAGGAAGCGTGAGCGCTCGGTCATCGACAGTAGCGCGTCGAGTGCGCGGCGATCGAGCAGTCGGAAGTCGCCCGAGTTGGGCTCCAGGTCGACCTGGGCGAGACTGTCGAACAGCTTGTAGAACCACGAGGCGGTGGCGAGCTTGAAGGCGGTCTCGCCGTCGCGTTGCTTGCGCACCGCATACACGACGTCCGAGCCTTGCTCCCACTGCTCGATCATGCGCGGGATCAGCTCGGGTGGGTCCTGCAGGTCGGCGTCGATCATCGCGACCACATCGCCGACGGCGTGCTCCAGGCCGGCGGTGAGCGCGGCCTGGTGGCCGAAGTTGCGCGATAGGTGCACCACTCGCACGCGGGGGTCGGCAGCGGCGATGCGGTCGAGTAGCGCTGGCGTCGAGTCAGACGAACCGTCGTTGACGAGCACAAGCTCGAACGCGTAGTCGGCGACGGCGGCACAGGCGCGCGTGACAAACGCCTCGACCAGCTCCTCCTCGTTGTAAACGGGCGCGACCACGCTGAGCAGGGTGGGTATGCGCGAGGGTGTGTCCGACATCTTTCCTTCCGGCACGTGCGAAGTTGGTTAAGTACTGGCAATGAGAAGAGTAGGGGACGCACGCACGCGCGTCATGAGGATGCCCTTGGTGGCGCAGTTCGTGAAGTTTGGGATCGTGGGCGTGTCAAACACGCTGCTCACGTTTGCGATCTACACGCTGCTGCTGAAGGTGTTCGGCGTTTGGTACATCGCCGCGTCGGCTATCGGCTTCTCGGTGGGCGCAGTCAACGGCTTCCTGCTCAACCGTGCGTGGACGTTCAGGGGCCACGAGGGCGACGCGCTCACGCCGGTGCGCTGGTGTGTAGTGCAGGGTTGTGGGCTGCTCGTGAACCTAGGGCTCGTGTACCTATTTGTTTCCGATATGGGCCTGGACAAGCTCCTCGCCCAGGCATTCGCGACGTCGGTCGTGGTTGTGCTCACGTTCTTCGCCAATCGCGCCTGGACCTTCAAAGGCCACGTGCCGGGCGCACTGGCGGAGCCGACCGCCGACTCCTAGCCGAACACGGCGAGCAGCGACAGCCCTGCCGGTATCGGCTTGCCACGCCCGATCGCGGCGGCCTCTAGGTTCAGCGGCTGGCGCAACGCCCAGTTGAGCGGCGCCGGTGGTACCCACAAATCGAGGCTCGACTTGGTGGTCGAGGGCTTGAAGCGCTCCAGCGCGCGCAACAGGATGGCGACCGGGAGCAGCAGCGAGTTGAAGTGCGCGGCGCTCTGCTCGTGCCATCCGGCGCCGTCGGCGGCCGCGAGCAGCGTGTGGCGGTTGTAGCGGCGGTGATGGTGGTTGATCTCGTCGTGTCCGCTCCACAGCCACTGGTAGGCAGGCACGGTCACGAGCAACGCCCCGCCCGGCTTGGTCACACGGCGCAGCTCGCGCAGCGCACCGATGTCGTCCTCCAGATGCTCGATCACGTCGAGGCTGACCGTCAGGTCGAAGGAGGAGTCCTCGAAGGGTGTGTCCAGGATCGACCCTTCGACGACCGTCCCCACCCTGCGCTCACGGGCAAGCTCAACGCTCGGTGGCGACAGCTCGATGCCGGTGACGGTGCCGTGCTTGGCAAGATCGACCATGTTGCGCCCGCTGCCGCAACCCGCGTCGAGGATCGACGCGCCGGCGGGCAACTGGAGCCGCGCGATCGCGCACTCCAGGACGCGCCGGCGTCCCTGGTACCACCAGTGGCGGTCCTCGACTTGGTGTGTTTGCAGCTCGTACTCGCGCTCCATCGGCCACGCATCTTTCACGATGGAGCGCCGGCTTGCCGTGCGACCCCCGGGCGCCGCTCCGCAACAGCCCCCGATTGGGCCTGCCCCGGGCCCCGGTGGGCTATCGTTTGCTGCTCGTTCCCGTTGCCGGGTTCCCACGAGCAGGAGGCAGCGCCGATGGCAAGCAAGTTCAAGGCCGTGTCCGCGACGTGCGTCCTCTTGGTGGTGCTGTTGGTGGCGAGTGCGGCCCTGGCTGCGAATCAAGTCAAGGGCGGTACCTACACAGGCGCCCTCACGCCGTCCAGGACCGGGGTGACTGTCAGCTTCAAGGTGTCATCGAGCGGCAAGCAGGTGACGTCGCTGACGATCGGCAATACGCCGCTGTATTGCGAGGGCGGCGGTCGTCCCACTCCCGTGCACTTCCGGAACGCGACGATCTCGAGCAAAGGCACGTTCGCCAGCACCGGGCAGTACGTGATCGGCGAAGGCCCCAAGAAGGGCCAGGTCGGCACCAAGCTGAAGATCACGGGTACGTTCCTGAAGGGTAAGGCCGAGCGGGGAGCGCTCACGACCAATTACGTGGGCTTCTCCAACTGCAGCGGCAAATCGGCCTACAGCGCCAAGGCCTGAGCGGCGCGAGGCACACGATGTCGCTTCCTGTTGAGGGGTATCGCCTGAAGGGGATCTCACCGAAGGCATACGAACATCCCGCCGACCGTGCGGCGACCGCCGCGCTGCGCTCGATCCCGTACCTGAACACGGTGGTGCGCAAGCTGATCGAGCTTGGCTACGAGCGAGCGCTGCGCCAAGCGTATCTTGGCTCCTCTGTGCGGCTTGGCGAGGACCAGCTCGCGGACGTGTGGATGGCGCACGTGCGTGCCTACGCCACGCTTGACCTCGAGCCGGTGCCGGACCTGTACCTGACCCAATTTCCAGTTGCCAACGCGATCACGATTGGTGCGGGCCGACCGATCGTGGTCGTGCAATCCGGGCTCGTGCAGCTACTCGACGTCGAGCAGTTGCGTGCCGTGTTCGCGCACGAGGCCGGCCATGTGCTCTCCGAGCACGTCCTGTATCGCACCGCGCTGGTCATCCTGATGAGGCTCAGCTCGATCCCGGGCATTCCCCTGCCACTGCTGCCCTTGCGGGCGGCGTTGATGGAGTGGTTTCGTGCCTCGGAGTTGAGCTGCGATCGTGCGGCGGCTCTGGTTACGCGCGATCCGCTGACGGTGTGTCGCACGCTGATGGTGATTGCCGCCGGCGCGGAGGCGGAGCGGCTTGACCTAGACGTGTTTATGCGCCAGGGCATCGACTACCGCGAGAAGGGCTCAGGTCTTGAGCGCCTGTCGCGACTGTTGCTCGACCTCAACATCACCCATCCGATGCCGGTGCGTCGCGTGCATGAGTTGATGGAGTGGGTCAAGTCCGGCGACTACGACCGCATCGTGGGTGGCGAATACATAACGCGCGACGTGCCCCCCGACCCCCGCGCCGAGGCAGGCGACGCGGTCGCCCACTACTCCGAGCGCTTCCGAAAAGCCTTCAACGACGCCGGCCAATCTGTCGGAGACATCGGCCAGCAACTCGGCGACGTCGGTCAGCAGCTCAGTGACTGGCTGCGCCGCACGCGCGAGGATGCCGGCGGTGGCGAGAGCGACGACGATGTCGACGCTCCGTAGTTCGTTCGTCCGTCGATAGCCAGTCCCATACAACGGCGTCCTAGGCTTGAGCGATGTGGCTCGCATCCTCCACGGTCGCTCGTCATCTTCCTTCGGCACTGTTGTCGGCGTGTGTGGGGTGTTGCGCGCTCGTATCGGTCGCGGGCGCTTCGCCTGGTGTGCACTTGAGATCGAGCGCGCGCCAGCCTGCAACCGCTCGCCCGGCGGCTGCGGAATCCCAGAGCTATCTGCAGATCGCCGAAGCCGGCGTGGCGCGAGCGCGGCGCTTGTGGGCAAACCCGCACCTAGGCTGGTATGACAGCGTGCTCGACGACAGGGAACGCTATCCGCTGGCCACGATTTGGGACGCGACTCCGTTGTTTGAGGCACTGGACGCGATCGACATCGCGGCTCCGAGCATCGCGCACCGCGCGGCGGTGGTGGCTTTCGCCCGCGGCGCGGAGCGCTACTGGGACGCGACACTGAAGCCCGTCCCCGGCTTCGCGCCCTACCCCGGCGATCGCGGTCAGACGGTGACGTGGTTTGACGACAACGGTTGGTGGGGGCTGGCGTTCCTCGACGCATATCGCGCAACCCACATCTCGAGCTATGTTCGCGAGGCCGAACGCGCTTTTACGTTCATCGCTGATGCCGGCTGGAACGCGGCGGGTGGCGGTCTGTGGTGGAACACCTCCCACCCGTACATCGCGGGCGAGCCGCTGGCGGCCGGATCGCTGTTGGGCGCGCGGCTTTACCAGCTGACGGGCAAGCCGTTCTTCCTGCGCCAGGTGCTCAAGTTTCTCGACTGGGCCGAACTGAATTTCCTCACCGAACGGCGTCTGTACATGCGCACAAGCTTCGATCCGACGCCAACTCCCTATATCGAGGGCACGCTCGTGGAGGCCCACCAGGTGTTGTGCGAAACCGGCGACTCGCAAGCGTGCGAACGCGCAGCGGAACTGGCGAATGCCTCGGCGGAACGCTTCTCCGATCGCCTGAACATGGGGCCGCAGTTCGACACGATCTACTTGAACTGGATGCTCGTATATGGAGCGCGCGTGAATGAAACGCGCTGGCGGGAACTGGCCGAAGAGATGGCGGTCGACGCCCAACGGCATGCGCGCGATGCCGACGGCCTGTACCTGCGCGCGTGGGACGGCACGCCGATAACCGAGCATCAGGCGGTGCCCAACATGCTGCAAACCGACGCTGCCACGCTCGAGTTGTTTGCGTGGCTGGCGGTGGCGGAATCCCAGCGCGCGGCCGGG
Organism: Solirubrobacteraceae bacterium; assembly: GCA_035603375.1. Taxonomy (GTDB): domain Bacteria; phylum Actinomycetota; class Thermoleophilia; order Solirubrobacterales; family Solirubrobacteraceae; genus Palsa-744. The sequence goes on along the minus strand of DATNKN010000295.1, from coordinate 5,839 downwards.
TAGAGCTTCCGCAGGCTCGTCGGCGAGGGCGCATCCCATCGTGCCCATCGTGCCCGCTCTCCTCGTGCGCTAGAGCCAGCTAAGCGCTCGCCGCAAGCCCGTCACTTGCGCGTGTTGCTTCGCGCGTGAGGACGGCGGCGAACGCCTCGACGACGCGCCCATCGAATTGGGTGCCGGTACAGTCGCGCAGTTCGGCGAGCGCGGCCTCGTAGCTCATCGAATCGCGGTAGGGGCGATCGCTGGTCATCGCCTCATACGCGTCGGCGACCGCGACGATGCGGGCCTCCAGGGGGATCGCGCCGTCGGGCAGGCCGAGCGGGTAGCCGAGGCCGTCGGGGCGCTCGTGGTGGGTGGCGACCCATTCGCGCACGTCGGAGAGGCTGACATGCTCGAGCATCTGCGCGCCAAGGGCGGGGTGGCGCTTGACGATCTCGTACTCCTCTTCGGTGAGCGGACCGGGCTTGTGCAGGATGCTGTTGGGCACGCCCGCCTTGCCGATGTCGTGCAGGATGCCGGCGAGGCGGATACGGCTGATGCGCCACTCGGGCAAGCCCAGCTTGCGGGCGGTGGTTTCCGCGTAGCGTCCCACCGTCTCGGAGTGACGCGCACTGCCGCTGAAGCGCAGGTCTACGGCTTCGGCGAAGTCGAGTACGGCGACGATGAAGCGCTCCCCGCCAATGTCGCGCAGCTCGTTGGGCGTGCGCAGTTCCAGTCGCAGCGCCGCGCTGTGGCCCACCGTGCGGTTGCGCCCGCGCTGCTTGGCGCCGTAGAGCGCCTGATCGGCGGCGTGCAGGAGCGCCGCGGCGGTCTCTCCGTGCTCCGGGTAAACGGCCACGCCGAAGCTGATCGTGAGCGGGGTGTGCTCGCCCGCGAACTCCTCGCGCAGCTGGCGGCGCAGGCGCTCGGCTAAGGCGACGGCGCTGTCGCGGTCGGTGTCGGGTGCGATCAGCGCGAACTGCTCGCCGGCGACGCGTGCGACGGTGTCGATCTCGCGCTTGGTCTCGCCCAGCAGCTTTGCCACTCGCTGCAGCGCTGCATCGCCGACCTTGTGGCCGGAGCGGTCGTTGACGTCCTTGAAGTTGTCGAGGTCGCCGACGAGCACCGCCATCGCGGTGCCACCGCGGCGGGCGCGTTCGAGCTCGAGGTCGAGCAGCTCGCGAAAGCCGCGCCGGTTGGAGAGCTTCGTGAGGGGGTCGGTGCGGGCGGCGTTGTAGAGGCGCGCGATCAGCAACTCCACGCGAGCGCGCATCACCATGATCACGATGGCGCCCACCAGCAGCGTGCCCATGCCGACCAGCCACCAGGCGGCGACCGCGCTGAGCGGCGCCCGTGTGACCAGCAGCGCGCCGTAGACCAAGCCCACATAGACGATCTGCGCCGCGGCCTGTCTGACGGTGAAGAAATAGGAGGCGTAGAGGAACACCCACAGGTAGAAGAACACGAGCGGGCTGGGCGATTCGCCCGAGAAGTAGGCCACTCCCGTGATCAGCGTGCTGCCCCACGCGAGCGTGGCTTGCATCGTCCAGGCGGGGAGCCTGGCGGCCTGCGTGTGGAGCACCGCGGCGACCAGGTAGGCGTCGGCGACGATCAACAGCATCCCCAGCTCGTTCATGTGTGTGGCGTGGGGCAGCGCCACGGTGAGCGCCGACAGGCTCGCGCCGGCGGCGAACAACACGGCGAGGACCTTTGCGACTAGGCTTGCCTGGAAGCTCGCACCGACGAGCGATCCGCCCCAGATTTCGTCCCGGTCGTCCGCTTGTGTGAGCGCGGACATAACCTTCGGGTATCGACTGCCCGCGAAGCTCACTAGGGAATTGGAAACTGTTCGCATTGTTGGTGGAGACCTACGGGTAGACAGCGTACGAGGAACTTCAACTATTCGCAACCGAACGACGATCCTGGTGCTCGGCGCCGCGCAGTTCGTGATGGTGCTTGACAGCACTGTCATGAACGTGTCGATCTCTCAGGTTGTGGCAGATCTGAAAACGAGCGTCTCGGAGGTGCAGTTGGCGATCACCGCTTACACGCTCGTGATGGCGGCATTCATGCTCACGGGCGCAAAGCTCGGGGACATCTGGGGCCGGCGCCGCGCATTCTCGGTTGGCCTCGCGATCTACGGCACCGGCTCTCTGATCACCGCGCTGAGTCCCAACGTGACGGTGCTGCTGATCGGCTGGTCGGGTATCGAGGGACTTGGCGCGGTGCTCGTGATCCCGGCGATCTTTGCGCTGACGGCCGTCAACTACAGCGGCCACGAACGGGCGATGGCCTATGGGCTGCTCGGTGGGATCGCGGGTGCGGGCGCCGCGGCGGGGCCGCTGATCGGCGGATTCGTGACGACCGTGCTCAGCTGGCGCGTGGTGTTTGGCGCGGAGACAGCGGTGGTGCTGGTGCTGCTGACGCTCGTGCATCGCATCGGCGAGCAAGCGCAGGAGAGCCGCCCGACACTCGATCGTGTGGGCGTAGGGTTGTCGGCGCTTGGTCTGGGATTGACTGTCTTCGCGATTTTGAAGATCAGCACCTGGGGCCTGTTCGTGCCGACCGGGGCGCTCACAATCGCCGGCACCAGGATCACCCCGTTCGGGCTGTCGGCCGTGCCGTTTCTGATCTTCGCCGGGCTCGTCGTGCTCGGCTGCTTCTTCCGCTGGGAGGAGCGCGTGGAGCGCGCGGGGCGCGCGCCGCTGTTGCGCGCCGATCTGCTGAAGATCGCCCAGATGCGCGCGGGCCTGTCCACGCTCGTCTCCCAATACCTGATTCTCGCGGGCACGTTTTTCGTGCTGCCGCTGTACTTGCAACTGGTGCTCGGCAAGGATGCGCTGCAGACAGGTGTTAAGATCCTGCCGATCTCGATCACGATGATGCTCGCGGCGGTACTTGGCCCGCGCCTTGCGACGCGCACCTCGCCGCGGCGGGTGGTGCAGATCGGCCTGGGATTCCTGCTGGTGTCGATCGCGGCGCTGATGGCGACGATCTCCCCGTCGCTGTCATCGCTTCCATTTGCGCTGTCGCTGGCGGGCTTTGGCGTGGGCATCGGGCTGTCGATCTCACAGCTCGGCAATGTGGTGATGTCCTCGGTGGGGGAGTCTCGCTCAAGCGAGGCGGGCGGCGTGCAGGGCGCCGCGCAGAACCTCGGCCAGTCGCTCGGCACGGCACTGATCGGCGCGGTGCTGTTGACCGGGCTCACCGTCGGCTTTCACGAGCGCGTGCTCGCAGATCCCTCGATCCCAGCGGCGGCGCAACAGCAGATCGTGAGCGCAAGCGAGGAGGGGGTGCCGATGGTTTCCCAGGGGCAGTTCAAGACTGCTGTCGAGCAGGCCGGCGTGCACGGGGCGCAGGCGGATGTGTTGACCACCTACTACAACGAATCCCAGATCGAGGCGCTCAAGCGCGCGCTGCTGCTGGCGTGCGCGTTTGTACTCGTGGGGCTGTGGTTTGCTCGCGATCTCCCAGGTGAGGCGCTTGCCAAGGATGAGGGGGAGGACATGCACGTTCCCTCTGGCGAACACTCTCGTGGGGAAGCTGTCGTCTGACGCGCGATTCGTTAACCGCTGTGGCGCGAGCGTGGCCGTGCGCTCGCGCGAGCTTGCCGGGATGCCGCTGTGCTGGTCAAGCCCTAACAGCCGAGCAGTCGATCAGGCGCTGGCGGCGTCCTCCAGAGCTGCTGCGGCATCCACCGCGGTGACGGTGGGCGCGGGCTCGAGCGCGGTCGCGAAGAACGCGAGCACACGGCCCCACGCGTCGCGGGCGGCCTCGGGACGGTAGCTTGGGCGGGTGTCGTTGAAGAACGCGTGCCCGGTGTCGGGGTAGATGCGCAACTCGTGCTCCACCCCGGAGGCGCTGAGCGCCTCCTCGAACGCGGGCAGGCCACCGACGATGCGGGGATCGTCCTGCCCGTAGAAGCCGCGCACCGGGCAGCTGATCGAGCCGACCTGCTCGGCGCTGGGTGAGCTGCCGTAGAAGATCGCCGCCGCGCCAAGCTGGGGCTCCTCACTGGCGAGCAGCGCCGAGAGGTTGCCGCCCATGCAGAAGCCGATCGAGCCGACAGCGCGTCCCGTCGAGGCGGGATGGGAGCGCAGCAGCGCGACGGCGGCACGCAGCACGGCGACATGGGGAGCAGGATCGCGCCCGACGCCGCCAAACAGCGTGCCCAAGGTCTCGCCGACCTCCTTGGCCTGCTCGGGCCCGAGCTTGGAGAGGGCCTCGGCGCGCCCGGCGTCGTCGCCGAGCACCGACATCCACTGGCCAGGAGGGATCGTGTTGAGAAACGCTTTGGCGGCGTCCATGCGCTCGACTGCCAATGCGGGTGGTCGTCCGCCCCCGGCTGAGTAGAGGTCGGGGGCCACAGCGACATACCCCGCCGAGGCGATGCGGTCGGCGACGTCTGAGATGTGTCGATCGACGCCCCAGATCTCCTGGATCACGACCACGCCCGGCAGTGGCCCATCTGCTGCCTTGGGCCGGCTGAGATACGCGGAGACGGCTCCAGCGGGACTGTCGTAGTCGATCCACTCGCTCGCAAGCTCCATCGCCGTCTCCTTGTCGATTCTGTGCGGTTTAGGTGGTCGGTGCGCGCGGAATGGTAACTGCAAGAAGGCTGGCGGCTCAGCTGTGGGCGGGTACGGTGAACAAGACAGCCCCCGGCCTATGCCGGCATGCCGCCGACAGATGACTCTTCCGAGGTGTCGTAACGCGCGACCGTGAAGCCGATCAAAATCGGCACGTGCACGGCGAACACCACCAGCGACAGGGTGAGCACTACGAGCGCACCACCGCTGACGTGGTCGCGCAGGAATGCGTACTCGATCATCCCGGCGATCACGATGTAGGCAAGCAGGGCCCAGCGGGCGATTTCGAAGAAGCGCTGCCAGGGGAAGTCCGGCACGCGTGCAAGCGAGGCGAGGTTGCCGGCGAGTAGGAGCGCCGAGACGGCGAGCAGCACGATCGCGGGCGTGAGCGGAACCTGGTGGGGAAGATGCGCTGCTAGGTAGATGCCGCCGGCCACGATCAACGCGAGCGAGAGCATCCCCAGCTGCGTGACCGGAGGGAGTCGCCGTTCGCTCATCCGACGGTCAACTTGGCCATGATCACGAGCGTGGCGATTTGCATCACGCCGGTAGCCCCGGCGGTGTAGATGAAGCGCTTCATCAAACGCTCGATCACCTGTGGGTTGGGGTGCGGCTTCTTCAGCTCGACGAGCACCGCGATGTTCGCCGGCTCGAGCAAGCCGAGCGCGATCACCGCCATGATGCCGACCACGATGTAGCTGGCCACGAGCCACCCGTGCAGGTAGTAGCTGCTCTGCACGGTGCCCAGGTGGTTGCCCAGCTGCCAGCCCGCCGCCAGGGTGACGGTGACGACCGTCGGCATGATCAGCACCATCTTCGGCATCAGCCGCGTGGTCAGCTCGATGCGTGCCGGGATCGACAGACGACCGAGGATCGGCCCCAACACGAAGCCGAGGAACAGGTCGATGATCGTCCATGCCGCACCGCCTACGAAGTGCAGGAACGCGAGTGGCCACAGTTCGTTGGCGGCGATCGCGGCGATCAGCAGCGCAAGCACCACCGCCACGATGCCAAGGCCCGCGCGGGGCACGATCTGAAAGTCGGGGCGCTCGATAGTGCCGGCAGGCGGACCGTCCGCCTGCATCCCCGGTACAGAGACCGCAGCATGCGCCATCGCTCGATGGTAACGGCAGCGCGGACGAATAGCCAGTTCTGGGGGAGAGCGACGGTCGGTCTTGTGTGGCGAGCGAGCGGCCAGGTGCGTCAGGGTGGCTGATCGCTGGTGTCACCGTCGGCCAAGGAATGTGCCGGCTGTAGTGCAATGGCACTCGCTC
>DATNKN010000284.1:0-2686 GCA_035603375.1 Solirubrobacteraceae bacterium | reverse complement strand
CACGGCATGTTGCCGGCCCCGCAAGTGTCCCAGAGCCGTCGCGCGCCGCTGTCGCCACCACGAGCCGAGCCAGCGCATCTTGAAAGTCAAGTACCGGATTTTCCCCTTTACCCGGCGCCCTCCGTTCGGCACGATAGTCGGGTAGCACGAGCCGACGCCCATTCGGTTCGATGCCCATTCGGTCCCTTGCCCTCCGGGGGGGGCAGACGGCCCGTCCACAAGCGCCGAGTGCTCGCGTTTGTGGGCGGGTTCGTCGTTTAACCGTCTGGCCTTCACGAGCCGGCTGTGGCCTTCACGAGCCGACTGGCCCGTCACCCGCGCCCTTGCTCGCCCGTACTGATCGTCCGCGCATGGTCTCCCAGACGCATCTCGCGAGCTTCGGCTGTGTAGCCTGCACGTTCGCTCGCTCGCGCTTCGACATCGCGCCGTTGCCGAGTGCTCGGCGTCTTCCCTGCCCATGCAGAGCATCCCCACCCGCATATCTTCGCTCGCGCTGATCGAGCCATCCGTGCATGGCGACGAGCGTGGCTTCTTCTGTGAGACCTACCGCCGCGAGTGGCACGCGCGGCTCGGCATCCCCGAGGCCGAGAGCTTCCTCCAGGACAACCACTCGCGCTCCACCAGAGGCGTCGTGCGCGGAATGCACTTCCACGTCGGCGCCGGCGTCGCCAAGCTCGTGCGCTGCGCGCGCGGGCGCATCCTCGACGTCGTCGTGGACCTACGCCGCGGCTCGCCAACCTATGGCGAGTGGGAGGGGTTCGAGCTTGACGACGAGCTGATGCGCATCCTCTATGTGCCCGTCGGCTTCGCCCACGGGTTCTGCGTGCTCAGCGACGTCGCCGACGTCATTTACAAGCAAACCGCCTACTACGACTCGGCGCTCGAGCGCGGCATCGCCTGGAACGACCCCGACGTGGCAATCCGCTGGCCGCTGCCCGTCGAGGAGCTGATCGTCTCGGCGCGCGACGCCGCCGCGCCCGTGCTACGCGAGGTCGCCTCCGAATTGCCGTTCGCGCTCGACAGCGCTACAGCTCGGTGACCAAAAGCCGGTAGCCGAGATCCAGCTCGGTGCGCCCGAGGATCTCACGGTTGCGCTCGTGCCAGCGATTCGTGCGAAGGTCATCCGCCAGCTTCTCCAACCCACCCAGCAGCGGCCAGGCGCCCGGCAGGTTGAAGGTGGAGATGTTGACGCGCACCCGCCGGTCGAGATACGCGCTCGGGCGACACCAATAGGCGGCAAGGAAGCCGTCGGCGCAGTCGCGCGGGATCGGCACCGTTTCGATGCGCACGTCCTCGCCCGTCGCCGCTCGCTGTTCGTCGATCCCCGGAAAGCGCGCGCAGTCCAGGCGCCCGAGCTTTGGCAGATAGTCGCGCAGCAGCCAAAAGCGCTCGGCATAGGAGGGGTCATAGGTGAAAATCACAACGCGTTTGCGCGCCACGCGCCGCAGCTCCTGTACTCCGACCCGCCAGTCCGACCAGTGGTGCAGAGTCATGCACGCCATCGCCGCGTCCACACTGCCAGAGTCAAGCGGCAGGCTCTCGGCATGGCCCCTGATCGCGCGGGCCAGCCCCGGCGCCCTCAGGGCGATCATTTGCGCGGAGGGCTCGATCGGCAACACCTGACGGTCGTGCGGCTCATACGCGCCCGCGCCCGCGCCCACGTTCGCGATCGAGTTGGCGTCGCCGAGCGCTTCGCGAATCCGTGTCGCGATGCGCGGATCGGCTTGCCGGGTGGCCGTATATTCGCCCCCGATATCGTCGTAGGTGCTTTCCTGGAATTCGTCCCTTAGGCTCATGAGGGAGTTATCAAATGTTTCGGAGTTGTACTGGACAGTGTGCGCTCCCGCGAGGGCGGCAGCTGTGTGCCATCTGCTCGCCAGTCCCCGTTATTGCGCTGTTCGCAGGATAGATCTATAAGCGGGAAAGTCGAGCGCATATACTTGAAAATCGACAACGTCGCCTCGCTTTAGCCGCTCTCACCGTATTAAGCATCGCCCGCGAAAGACCGTTGATGTCTCCGACAAGCCCCCCGCAAGGGGCGTGCTGTCGCCCGCGAAGCGCCGTCGATGCAATGCTTAGGAGCGATGGCTCAGCGTCTCGACCACTTGCGCCAGCGCGCGAGCGAGTTCACCGTCACGCCGGCTCAATACGCGAAGGCAGCGTATGTCGCGATGGGCGCGCTCACCCTGATCGTGATGAGCGGCGCTGCCGTACGGCTCACCGGCTCCGGGCTCGGCTGCCCCACCTGGCCGCGCTGCTACGGCAACGTCTACCCGCCGCTGAACAGCCACGCCGTGATCGAGTTCTCCAACCGCACACTCACCGCTCCGGTATCGATCGCCGCGTTCGTGGCGTTCGGGCTCGCCTTCCGCCGCCGTCCCTACCGTCGCGACCTGATGTGGCTGAGCTTGCTGTTGCCGCTCGGCGTGCTCGCCCAGGCGGTACTCGGCGGGCTGACGGTGCGCGGGCAGCTCGACTACGGCTGGGTAATGGCCCATTTCGCCCTATCGATGCTCGTGCTCGTCGCCGCGGTGGCGCTCGCCTGGCGAGCCACCTACGAGCCCGGCACCCGCCCACTCGCTCGCGACCGAACGCTCGCGTTGTGCGCGCGCGCCAGCGTCGTGCTCGGCGGTCTGACGATCTTCGCCGGCACCGCCGCCACCGCCGCCGGCCCACACGCCGGCGG
>DATNKN010000274.1:0-5694 GCA_035603375.1 Solirubrobacteraceae bacterium | reverse complement strand
CACGCTCGACTGGTTTGCCGAGGTGATGAGCGGGTTCGCCGACGATGTGCTCGGCCCCAACCCGCTGTTGGTGGGCCACGATGCCGGTGCGGAGATTCTGCTGCACGCAGTCATGAGCGGTCAGTTGCGGCCCGCGCGGCTGGTGCTGATGCCCAACCGCCTGCATCGACCCATCGAGTACGCTCGCCGCCGCCGAGCATGGCGACTCGCCACGCTCGGCGGTTCGATCCCCGGCATCGACCGGATGCTCACCCACGCCACCAAGCTCGTGTTCACTCCGGAGCTCGGCATTCGCATGTCGCACAGGCACGCCCCCGAGGCCGGCAACCTGATGCGCCACGCCTTCGCCGACGTCCCCGGCAATCCCAACCTCGCCCGCTCGTGGGCCAAGTGCGCCCGGCGCTGGCCGCGCGGAGCGCAAACGCAGCTGCTCCAGCTCTACCCGACGCTGGATATGCCCGTGTTGCTGTTGTGGGCCGACAGCGATCCCGTGCATCCCCTGGCCGGTGCCGAAGAGGCGCTGCGGCTGCTGCCGCGCGCACAGCTGCGTGTGCTGCCCGGCACGGGCTTTCTGATGACCTACGACGACCCGGTCGGGGTGGCGCGGGAGCTTGTGGCTTTCTGCGGGTAGCCTTCCCCGCAAGCGCGTTCCCGCGCTCCCGGACGCGCGAGGCATTTGACGGGTGGCGTTGCTCCCACCGCACGCAGAGGCCGTGCTCGCCACAATCTTGACAACCCCTCACCTTTTCGCACAAGGAGACTCGATGACCGACAAGCAACTCTGGGGCGCAGAGACCGCCAAGGCAGTCGCCAACTTCCCGATCTCCGGTGAGACGGTCCCTGTGTCGGTGGTGCATTGGCTCGCGCGTATCAAGGGTGCCGCCGCCGCCGTCAACGGCGAGCTCGGCCTGCTTAGCAAGCGCAGTGCCGCGAGCATCGAGAGGGCCGCGGGCGAGATCGCGGCCGGCGAGCACGACGCGCAATTCCCGATCGACGTGTTCCAGACCGGGTCGGGCACCTCCACAAACATGAACGCCAACGAGGTGATCGCCGCGCTCGCCGGCGAGAAGGTGCACGCCAACGATCACGTCAACATGGGCCAGTCCTCAAACGACGTGTTCCCCTCCGCCGTGCACCTGGCCGCGCTGGACGTCGCCCAGAATGAGCTGCTGCCCGCGCTCAAGCTGCTGGAGCGCTCGTTCGCCATCAAGGCCAAGCGCTTCTCCGGTGTGGTCAAGTCCGGGCGCACCCACCTGATGGACGCCGTGCCGGTCACACTCGGCCAGGAGTTCGCCGGGTATGCCGCACAGATGGCGCTCGCCCAGGAGCGCGTTGCAAGCGCGCTCGTGCACGTCGGACAGATCCCACTCGGCGGCACCGCCACCGGCACCGGTCTGAACACTCATCCGAAGTTCGCCGAGAAGGTGCGCGCGCGCCTGAAGCGCGAGTCGGGGCTGAAGCAGATCTCAGCGCCGCTTGACCCCTTCGAGGCCCAGGCCAACCGCGACGCGCTCGTCGAGCTGTCGGGCGCGCTGAAGGTGGTTGCCGTGTCGCTCACGAAGATCGCCGGCGATCTCGCGCTGATGGGCTCCGGTCCGCGTGCCGGCATCGGCGAGCTGCTCTTGCCCGAGCTGCAAAAGGGCTCCTCGATCATGCCCGGCAAGGTCAATCCCGTGATCCCCGAGGTCGTGCTGCAGGTTTCCGCGCAGGTGATCGGCAACGACACAGCGATCACGGTTGGTGGGCTGCAGGGCCAGTTCGAGCTGAACGTGCGCATCCCCCTGATCGCACGCAATCTCTTGCAATCATTGCTCCTGCTTACGAGCGCATCGCGTGTTTTCGCCGAGAAGTGCGTAGATGGCATCCAGGTCAACAAGGCCGGTTGCGCCGCCTCGGCCGGCGCCACGCTCGCGGTAGCCACTGCGCTCAATGGCGCGATCGGCTACGACAAGGCGACCGCGATCGTCAAGAAGGCCACCGATTCCGGCCGCCCACTGCGTGAGATCGCGCTGGAGGAGGGCGTCGACCCCAAGCTGTACGACGCCACGATCGACCTGAAGAAGATCGCGGCTGGCAATAAATAGAGCGCTAGGCTCCCTTACCTACGGCGAGACGTGCACCAATGTGTTTGTCGGCAAGAAGCTCCACGGCGGCTTCCGCGATCGGTTGAGCGTGGGGGTCGCTGTTGAAGTGACGCCAGAATCCTCGACGATCGTCCGTTCTGGTCTCGAAGATACGCTTTAGCTCAGATACTGAAAGTCGATAGCCGCTGGCGACGGTCGTCTCGATCAGCGCATGGGTGTCGACATAGCCCAGCTCTGCTGGCTTCGTCTCGATCCGGGGTCCAGCAAGACCTCGGTAGCGTGGCGAGGATCGTTGCAGGACCGAGCCGGCGCTGGCAAGCGCATCCACCTGGCCGCAGTCAAGCAAGGGCCAGCTGAGTGCCTCGAGGTAGAACCGGTTCAAGTGCAGGCCCGCGACGAGTCTGCGCACGAGCCAGTCGAACACCATTGAGTTGAGAACGGCGAGCGCCGCGAGCGCCTGACGCTCGCTCTCGAAGACGAGCACCGGTGCCGTATTGCCGCAGCGCCAACCCGAGGGCACCCATGTGGCAAGCACGGTTCGAGTGTTCGTCGCCGAGGTTATGTCGCAGAAAGCGACACGGTGTGAGCGCTCTCCGGTCGGCTCGATTAGGAACTGTGGCCGGCATTCGCCCAGGCGGTTCCCATTCGCATAGCTCCAGTTGGCGGTGCGGCCAGATCCCGCAACCCATGACTTTTGGTGGAAGTCGTAAGGGCCCACCATGCGGCCCTCGATGAGCGGGACCAACGCCCGGCCGTCGCCGGCTCGCCAGCGGCCGTCGCCGAGGCTCGTCGCATCGACATCTTCGAAACGGCGAAACAGGGCACGCTTGCGATCCTCGGTGAGATCGACCTCCCGCGTATACGCGACACTTCCCAGAGGACCGTTGGGCTCGAAGAATCCGGCGCCGTGGCGGTGGTAGCGCAGCATGAGTCGCAGCTCCGCTCGGGAGGTGAGATCGGGAATGATGGCCGTGACTCCACCGATTCGCCGCAGATCCGCGACATCGATCGCAACGTGCGCACGGCGCAGGTCGCTTGCGTTTGCCGCGAATCCGCGTGCGGGCAGGAGCCTGGTTCCCTCAAGGGCCCTGGTGCCCGCGAGGACCCCGAACTTGTAGCGTCCGTCGATGGGGAAGTAACCGCGTAGATTCTCGAAGCTGGTCCACTGCTCAACATCCAGCTGCTCCAGATAGCGGCGGCGCAATTGCTGTGTGCCCAAATCGCTGCTCCACGCACCCGGTATGAGCATGACCAGTCGTGCTCCCACTCGCGTCAGGTGTGGTGCCAGCTCGATGAATGCCTTGTACAGATTGCGGTCTCCACGACCTTGTGCGGTAAACAGAGGCGGCAGGCTGGGGCAGCCCGGCAGTTGCGCCACAAGTCGTCCCACGGTCGCGTCGCGCTCAAGGTCCGAAGCGTGGTCGCTCGATTGAGAATGTCGCAAAGAGTCCCACGGCGGATTCATGATCAGCGCGTCATAGGAGTCGCTCGCCCACCAATCGGTGGTCAGGGCATTGCCAACCCTCACTCTTCTCGCGATGGACTGGAGCCGAGCGTCGCTGCCGGTGGAGGAAAGCCAGATCTGCAGGCAGCACAGCTCGCGCGCCACCGGGTCAAGCTCAACCCCGTGCAGCCGATACGTGTGGTCGCGTAGCTCACGGGCATCCTTGCTTGTGCGTCGCAGCTCGCGCAGTACGGCGACGAGCAGGCTGCCGGCGCCGGCGGCGGGGTCGATGACACGCGCGGGAGGCTCGCTTCCACGGAGCAGCAACCGTGCCATCGGTGCCGCCAGCGTTGCGGGGGTGGCGTACGCGCCGCGACTCTTGCGCGCTGGATCGATCCCCTGAAACGCCTCGATCCATGCGTCCATGCCAGCCCTGCTGGTCAGGCGCCGAGCAGCTTGCCGCGCTTGCTCGGCGAGTGAGTCCCAGGCGCGCCGGTCCCCCTCCTCAAGGACGATCGGCTCCAGGGCGAGACGCTGCACGCCGTCCATCAGCCCGCGTCCGTCGAGTCGGCGCCGAAAGCCGCGGCGCTCCTGCGCGGTGGCTGCCTGAACCGAGATGGCGAGGTTTGTGAGTCGTATCGGATCGCGCTTGCCCGGCGCAAGTTGACGGGCATGTTCCAGCAGATCGAGCCAGCTTGTCATGCCGCGTTTGCGAGGACGGACGGGCTCGCGACGGCCGTGGATATGCTCGCGCTGGCCGGTGGGCCGTCGAGTAGCGCAAGCAGGCGCTGGCCCCGCGCAAGATCCCCCGCGCCTCGTCGATAGTCGAACAATCCCAGTCCGATCGCGACGAGATGCTTCGGACGGTCGCCGAATCCCTCCACGGCCCACCACTGTGGGACAAAGTCGCTGGGATAGACGAGCACGGCGAGTGGGCTGGCGCAGGCCGCCGCGGTTGCGAGCGCTTGGAAGACATGCTCACGGGGAGGGCCCTTGCTCAAGCTGTACTTCGCGTACTTTGCCTCGAATGTCGCGAGTTGGCCCGTGCGGTCTGCCAGCCTGCCGTCGGGAATCACGCTCCTGTCCGAGGGTTTTTCCGGCGTGAGGTCGCGCAGGAGTGGCGTACGGCACTTGCGGGGCGCCGAGAGCGTCAGACAATTCTCGCGCCCGATCCGGACGGTTGCCTGGAGTGCGCGCTCGAGCAGACGCTCGAGCAAGTGCCACGCCTCGATTGCGAGCGATACGCCGTGACGGGTGCCGCTGCTGGCGAGTGGGGAGCGGCGCGTGAGAACCGACACCGCTATGTCCCAGGCCGGCTCGTAGGCGGCCCACTGCGACGGTAGGCGGCGGAGCGCAACGTGAGCGTCGGCATGGACAAGCTCGGGGGCGCCGGGTCGCAGCGCACAGGCGCTGCTGAGCAGACTCCCGCGTATGCGAGGCACATTGGTGCCGCGGGCAAGCAGGCCGGCCACGTAGGCAAGCGATCGACTGTAGTCGTTGTCGGCCGAAAGCTCCTGGAAGCTCACGGGAAATCGGTTTGGCTCCCATGCGGCGTGGCGTGCCCAGGTCGTGGCCTGCAGCTTGCCCTTCAGCATTGGCATGCTGGCGCCACGACGTTCTATGACCAAGATCGGTCCGTCTCGTCTCAGCGCGCGGCGCAGTCGTTCGGCATAGATGCCCGCGAGCACGTCGAGGATATTGCGATGGCGCGCGAGCCCGGCACGACGATTGCCGGCGATCTCGATACGGTCGTGGGCGAGCAGCAGGTCGAGGGTGGCCGCGATCCAATCTTCACCGGCACCCACCTTCGGTTTCACATCGAGCACTGTGCCTGGCGACAGGCCGATTGTGCCAATTACGCCACAAACGACGAACTTGCCGTCAGCCTCTTCCAGCACCCTCGAGCGGGTACGCAGCTGTCGGCCCAGGCGTTTGCAGGCGAGTCGCAGCGGGACCGCGAGGTCGTCGGAGATGCTGAATGCGACGCCCTCCTCGACGGTCAAGACTCGCATTGGCTAGGAGTCCAGGATTGCCCGGAGCCCGCGTCCGGCTTGCGACCACGGCATCTCGGCGCTCGCGTTCAGCTCCAGATGCGCGCTCGCCACATCGGCGATGCTCGCCGGTGGCTGGCGCCACCTGGCGATGTGTGGCGTGGCGCTCACCGGG
>DATNKN010000226.1:0-6785 GCA_035603375.1 Solirubrobacteraceae bacterium | reverse complement strand
TGGCGGTCGGACAGCACCCCGTCGCGGACCTGGAAGACCTGCGCGTTGGCCTCCCCGTCGGACACCGCGACCGCGATCGCGTCGAACGTGCCGATCGAACTCTTGGCGACGCGCTGGCGTTCCATCAGCGAACGCACCGCGCGCAGGCGGTTGCGCTCGAGTGTGGCCTGCTCGTAGTCGAGCGCGGCCGAGGCGCTGTGCATCCGCTCCTCCAGGTCGCGCTCGATCGCGCTGAAGCGGCCGGAGAGGAAGTCGATCACGCCGTCGATGCCGTGGCGGTAGTCCTCCTTGTTGACATACCCGACGCATGGCGCCTCGCAGCGCTTGATGTAGTAGTCCAGGCATGGGCTACCGCTGCGCCGCCCGGGTTCGGGACCGGTACAGGAGCGATACATGAATACCTTGGCGAGCACCTCCAGCGTCGAGCGCACCCGCTTGGCGCTGGAGTATGGACCGAAGTAGGCGCGCCCGGAGCGGTGGCGCTCGCGGGTGAAATAGACGCGTGGGTAGTCCTCGTCGAGCGAGATCGCGATGAACGGGTAGGACTTGTCGTCGCGCAGGCGGATGTTGAAGCGCGGGCGGTATTGCTTGATGAAGCTCTGCTCGGCAAGTAGCGCCTCGGCCTCGCTTGAGACGACGACGCACTCGATCGCATCGATGGTCGCGACCATCTCGGCGTGCCCGGGGCTCGACGGAACCTGAGCCTTTGCGAAGTGTGAGGCGACGCGCTTGCGGATCGACTTCGCCTTGCCAACATAGATAACGCGTCCTTTGGCGTCGCGAAACAGGTAGACGCCGGGCTTGTCGGGCAATGCGCGCCGTTGCGCCAGGAGGTTCGCTCGTCGCTGCTCGGCGCTGTCAATCCCATGCTGCTCGGGATCGCTGTCCCATCGTTGGTCGGCGTCGCTCAATACGTGCGGGAGTAGCGGTAGACGGCGAGCAGCGTGTACACCACGATGCCAACCAGCACAAACCAGGCGAGCTCGCCGAAGCCGGTTTGCCACATTCGCACACGCGCGGCGGCGAGCACGTAGCCGACGGCGGCCGCACCGTAGAGCAGCGCGCGGTGACGGTCGCCCAGGCCGTCGAGGCTGATGTGGTGTTCCCGATAGAGCCGGTAGGCGAAGAAGGCTAGCCCCGCGGCGAACACCACCCACAGAACCGCCGCGAACGCCGAAGCGGCGCGGCCTCCCCCGGGCAGGAACTCGACAGCGGCGGCGATCAGGGCGACAATCGCGACGTTGCGCGCAATCCTCAAACGATCCATAACGTCACTCTAATCACGGGCTGTCCAGTGTAGAGACACCCCTCGGCGAGCAAAAACTCGCAACGTCCGGGTTCGTGCTTGGGCGTTATCCGACGTTTCCACAACGACGTGTGTTTTGCGTTATACTGGGGAGGCCCATTCGGTCCTAGTGACCGGAACGAGGGTTGGTTGGCAGGCACCGGGGTACTCGTCATTCAGGTCAGAGAGCCCCGGTGCCTGTTTTTTAAACTGCCCGGCAGCACGGCGCTCAACCGGCAAGCGCGCTCGTGACGCTCGCACACCGACCAGGGCTCAGTCGACAAGCGCACCGAGACGTTCGTAGGCCGCCTCGACCGTTCGCTTGGCTGCCGTGTGACGGGCCTCGGACTTGGCGGCCTCGTACTTCGTGGCCCACGCCGCCGGGTCTGCCAGCTCGTCTTCGAGCGCCTGCAGCGAAGCCTCTGCCTGTTCGACCGCCTGCTCTGCCTTGGCCTGCTCGCGCACGCGGTTCTTCGACGGTCCGGCCGGCTTGCGCGCGGCCTTCTTCGCCTCGGTGTCGGCAGCGACGGGCTTGCCATTCTCGTGCGCTGGTGCCTCGAGGGCCTCGCGCGCTCCGCCCCTCGGGCGGGACGCCGCATTATTGCCGGCTCCGCCGGCCCTGTGCCCCCCGGCCCCGCTCCCGCCGGTGCTCTCGCCCAGGGCAAGCCGCTCTTCGCGCACCCGCACATACTCGGGCCAACCGCCGAGGAAGCTGCGTAGGGAGCTGTCTTCGATCGCGACCGTACGGGTACCCACAGCATCGAGCAGGGCACGATCGTGAGAGACGAGTAGCAGCGCACCCTCGAATGAGCTGAGCGCGTCCTCCAACGCCTCGCGGCTCTCGATGTCGAGATGGTTGGTGGGCTCGTCGAGGATCAGAACGTTCGGAGGGTTGGGGGTGCCGTTCATCAGAATTGCCAGCGACAGCCGGCGACGCTCGCCGCCGGAGAGCCCTTCCAGTGGCTTGTCGGCGTCCTCCCCCGAGAACAGGAAGCGGCCGAGCAGCGCGCGCGCCTTGCCCGGTGTGAGTCCGGTCGCGCGCGCCGCGGCCTCGACCACGCTCTGCCCGGGCGGACCGCCCGCGCCCAGCTCCTCCGCGTGCTGGGAGAGGTAGCCAACCGTGACGTTGTGCCCGGTGGAGAGCTTGCCGGCGCCAAGCGGGCGCCGTCCCACAAGCGTCTCGATCAGCGTCGTCTTGCCGGCCCCGTTGGGACCGACGAGGGAGACGTGCTCGCCGCGCTCCAACCACAGCTCGCCGTGGTCGAGCAGCACCAGCGGCCCGCCGCCCTCGCCGGCGCCCTCGATCTGCACGCGACCGTCGAGCAGCTCGAAGATCACGCGGCCGCTGCGCTCGGGCGCCTTGAAGGCGAACTCGAGCGTCGCCGCGTCGCGCGGCGCCCTAAAGGGCCCCGGCTCGATGCGCTCGATCTTGGCCAGTTGCTTGACGCGCGACTGGGCCTGGCGCGCCTTGGTGGCCTTCGCGCGGAAGCGCTCCACGAAGCGCTCCATGCGCGCGATCTCGGCCTGCTGCTTGTCGATCGCCCTGCCGAGCGCGATCTCCTGCGCGGCCTGCTCGCGCCGCCACGCGTGCCAGCTGCCGGCGAAGAAGCGCGAACGAGATGAAGCCCCGCCCGCCCCGCCGTACAGCTCGAGCACCGCCGTACCGACGGCCTCCAGGAACCAGCGGTCGTGGGCGACGAGCATCACGGCGGCGTCGAGATCGACAAGCGTGCGCTCCAGCCACTCCAACGACTCGATGTCGAGATGGTTGGTGGGCTCGTCCAGCAGCAGCACGTCAGCGCTGGTGGCGAGCGCGCGCGCGAGCGAGGCACGCGTGAGCTGGCCGCCGGAGAACGTGTCGAGGCCGCGATCGAGGTCGGCGCTGGAGAAACCGAGCCCGTGGGTCATCACAGTGGCGCGATCGCGCCACAGGTAGCCGCCGTAGGACTCAAGGCGAGCCTGGGCACGCGCGTAGCGGTCGAGTAGCGCCTCCCCGCTCGCGCCCTGAGTCATTTCGTCCTCGAGCTTGGCAAGCTCGCGCTCGACCGCCAGCTCCTCCACGCACCCCGAGAGCACGTAGTCGCGCAGCGACATGCCGCGTTCTCTGGGCGGGCGCTGGTCGTGCAGCGCGATGCGCACACCCTTGGCGACGCTCAGCTCGCCACGGTCGATGCGCTCCTCGCCCGCGATCATGCGCAGCAAGGTGGTCTTGCCGGCGCCGTTGCGCCCGGCGATCGTGAGCCGTTCGCGGCGCTCCAACTTGAACGACACGCCCCCGAGCAGGGGCTTGCCGGCAATGTCCTTGCGCAGGTCGGAGGCGATCAGTAGGGCCACGTCGAGGATGGTAGGGACCTGCTGATATAAGATTCGCGCTCGCATGCGCCGACTGCTTGCCACCCTGGCCACATCCGCCCTGTTGCTGCTCGTGCTCGCCCCCGCGGCGCTCGCGTACAACGACGGACGCGGGTTCTATGGGGCGACCAACGACAAGGTGATCACCAAAGCCGGGTTCATCCTGATCATCTTCTTCCCGACGTTCGTGCTGTTGATGAGCCTGCTGCAGTGGCGCCTGGACAAGCGCAAAGAGGCGCGCAAAGCTGCCCACAAAGCGCAGCTCGGCGACGCGCGCTGGCGCGGCGGTTGGTAGACCAAGACCCAGTCCGCTACGAGCGCCATGGCGCGGCTGCCGTGGTGAGTATCGACCGCCCAGAGCGGCGCAATGCCGTGGATGGGCCGACAGCCGAGGCACTGCACGAGGCGCTGCGGCGCTTCGAGGGCGAAGAGGATGCGCGCGCAATGGTGCTCACCGGCGCGGGCGGGGTGGCGTTTTGCGCCGGCGCCGACCTGAAGGCGATCGACACGTTCGGCGGACGACTGATGGCACCGGAGGGCCCGATGGGGTTTACGCGTCTGACGCCCTCCAAGCCGACGATCGCCGCGATCTCCGGGTTCGCCCTCGCCGGTGGCCTCGAGCTGGCGTTGTGGTGCGATTTGCGAATCGCCACCGAGGGCTCGAAGCTCGGCTATCCAGAGCGCCGCTGGGGGGTGCCGCTGATCGACGGCGGCACGCAGCGACTGCCACGCATCGTGGGCCTCGGCCGTGCGCTCGACTTGATCCTCACGGGCCGCATCATCGACGCCGGCGAGGCACACGCGATGGGGATGCTGACCGAGGTCGTCGCCGAGGGCGCGCATCTGCAGCGGGCGATCGAGCTTGCCAACAATCTCGCGCGCTTTCCCCAGAGCACGATGCTCGCCGACCGTCGTGCGGCGATCGAGGGGCTTGGGATGACGCTCCAGGAGGGTCTAGCGCTGGAGTCCCAGGCCGGGCCCGAGACGTATCTCGCCGCCATCAACGGCGCACAGCGCTTCGCCTCCGGCGAGGGTCGCGGCGGCGCCGGCGCGGGCGCGTAGCGCACCCAGGGCTTATCCTCGACCTATCGACCGCGAGGAGAGCACATGGCTTATTTCGTGACGGGAGCAACCGGCTTCATCGGCCGCCGCCTGGTGGAGCGGCTGCTGCAGCGCAAGGGCAAGATCCACGTACTGGTGCGCGAAGACTCGCTCGGTCGCCTCGACGAGCTGATCGAACGCTGGGAAAGGGTTTCAGAGGCGACCGTGAGTAGACGTGTGCACACGGTCGTCGGGGATCTGCGCCAGCCGCTGCTGGGGTTGACCGACGAGCAGGTTTCAGAGTTGGATGGAACGATCGAGCACTTCTTCCATCTCGCCGCCGTGTACGACATGACCGCGTCCGTCGAGCTCGACACGGCGGTCAACGTGGGCGGCACCAACCGTGCGATCGAACTGGCGGGGGCGCTGCGAGCGGGACGCCTGCACCACGTCTCCTCGATCGCTGTGGCGGGCGCCTATAAGGGCGAGTTTGGCGAGGATTTCTTCGACGAGGGACAGCGGCTGCCCTCGCCCTATCACGCCACCAAGTTCGAGGCCGAGCGAGCGGTGCGCGAGCAGGAGCTCGTACCGTGGCGGGTGTATCGACCGGGGGTCGTGGTGGGCGACTCGAAGACCGGCGAGATGGACAAGATCGACGGTCCCTATTACTTCTTCAAGGCAATCCAGCGTATGCGTCAGTTCGTGCCGCAGTGGATGCCGCTGGTGGGGCTGGACCTCGGCAGAACGAACATCGTGCCGGTGGATTGGGTGGCGGGCGCGCTCGACCACATCGCCCACCAGCCGAGACTCGACGGCCGGGCCTTTCACCTGACATATCCGGGCGGCCAGCGCGTGGATGAGGCGATGAACGACATCGCGTCGGCCGCGCACGCGCCGCGCTTTGCGGTGAGCGTCGACAAGCGCGTGCTCGACGTCGTGCCGACCGGGCCGTTGTCGTTGCTGATGCGTGTGCCGCCGCTGCGCCAGGCGCGCCGGTTGACGCTGCGCGAGCTGGGGATCCCCAAGGAGGTACTGGAGCACATCGAGCTGGTGCCGACGTTCAACACACGCCAAGCGGAGCGCGCGCTGGCTGGCTCAGAGTTCGAGCACCCCCCGGCGCTGCGTGAATATGCGGTGCAGCTATGGGACTACTGGGAGCGCGAAATGGACCCGAGCATCAGTCGAGGGCGCACGCTGGGCGAAGCGGTGCGAGACAAGCGCGTGCTGATCACAGGGGCGTCGTCGGGCATCGGCAGGGCGACGGCCGTGAAGGTGGCCGCCGCGGGCGGCATTCCGCTGCTGGTGGCGCGCAACGTCGAGAAGCTCGAGGAGGTGCGCGCGGAAATCGTGGCGGCGGGCGGGGTGGCGTACGTGTATGCGACCGACGTGTCCGACATGGACGAGATCGACCGCTTGATCGAACGAGTCAAAGCCGATCACCGCAATGTGGACATGCTCGTCAACAACGCGGGCCGCTCGATCAGACGCTCGATCGCGCTCAGCTACGACCGCTTTCACGACTTCGAACGCACGATGCAGCTCAACTACTTCGGCGCAGTGAAGCTGATCATCGGACTGTTGCCGCAAATGCGCGCACGCGGGTTCGGTCACATCGTGAACATCAGCTCGATCGGCGTGCAGACAAACCCGCCGCGCTTCTCCGCGTATGTGGCGTCGAAGGCGGCGCTCGACGCGTTCACGCGCGTGGTGGCCTCGGAGACGATCGGCGACGGGGTGACGTTTACGACGATCCACATGCCGCTGGTGCGCACGCCGATGATCGCGCCGACAAAACTGTATGACGCCTTCCCCACGATCACCCCGGAGGAGGCAGCGGACATGATCTGCGAGGCGCTGCGCACGCGTCCGAAGCACATGGGCACGACGCTCGGGACGACCGGCGAGGTGCTGTACGCGCTGGCACCGGGCGTAGTCGATCGCATCCTGCACCTCGCCTACAAGGTGTTCCCCGACTCGGCCGCCTCGCGCGGAGAGAAAGGCACGGACGAGCGCGCGTCGCTGGAGCAACTGGCGATGGCGAACCTGATGCGGGGCGTGCATTGGTAGGAAGGCAGTGGCGCATGCGCCACTGCCCCGAGTCGTGCAT
>DATNKN010000224.1:0-2074 GCA_035603375.1 Solirubrobacteraceae bacterium | reverse complement strand
GCGCCCCCGGGTGCGCGAGCGGCTGTGCTCGCCGCGGGTGCGGCCTCACCCGCGACTCCGCTCGACGCGCCACCGGCGGCGAGTCCAACGCGCTCGCCCGCGCCGGCATCCGCGCCCGCCGTCGCGGCGGCACAGCGCACTCCCTCGCGCTCCCTTGATAACGCGCACGCGGCGGAGGAGCCTCGCTCGACATCCGCTCCCCGTTCGCCCGTTCCACCGCGCTCTCCCTCCCCACCGCGGGCGGGTACGCCCGCCGGAGTGCCCGCCACCCCGGCCGGGGCCACCGTCGGCGGGGGCGGCCCGAAGTACTTCAAGCCGGAGCGCTCGCCC
The DNA here is from genome assembly GCA_035603375.1 of Solirubrobacteraceae bacterium. Taxonomy (GTDB): domain Bacteria; phylum Actinomycetota; class Thermoleophilia; order Solirubrobacterales; family Solirubrobacteraceae; genus Palsa-744. The sequence continues at coordinate 1,744 of DATNKN010000224.1, read as the reverse complement.
GGGCGTGCGACGGCGCTGGTGGTGGGCGGTGTGGTTGCGCTCGTGGTGGTCGTCGCGCTCGCGTTCACGCTGCTGAAAGGTGGCGGTGGTGGCGCGCCCGCGACGCACTCCACGCCGCCGGCGAACGCGCACGCCGCGACGGCTCCCAAGGCAACGGTGTCGAACCCGGCCGAACTGGCCGTGACGGTGCTCAACGGGACGGAAACGACCGGCCTCGCCCACCACCTCGCGGCCGCCCTGCAGCAGGGTGGGTACGCGCACGCGTCGGCGTCGGCGGCGGTGCCACCGGGCGGTGCCCATGCGAACACCGTGGTCGAGTATGTATCCGGCCATCGCGCCGACGGGCAGGCGGTGGCGAAAGCGCTCAACGTGACGAACGTACAGGCCATCGAAGGGAGCGTCGCCTCGCTGACGAGCGGAGCGACTGTGGTGGTGGTGGCGGGCGCCGATCAGGCAGCGCTGCTCGACAACGGCACGCAAAGCGGTGGATCGCAAGGCAGCGGTGAAGCGGGCGGTAGCGACGTTCAGAGCAACGGTGAAGCGACCGGTGGTGGGGAAGCGTCAGCCGCGGGGGCGGCACCCGCCGGGGAAACCGCGAACGGCGCGGGGGAAGCCGGCACCGGCTGACATGAGGTTTCGCGGCAGAACCCCGAGGGTCCGATAAGCGGCTTTCTCGACATCCCGGCCCGTTCGAGCAAGCCACGCGAGCAGGGCATTACGCACGTTATCGATCGCGGCCTGTCGCTGGCCGCCGTCGACGGCTTGATGGAAACCGCCGGTGACAGCGTGGACATCGTCAAGCTCGGCTGGGGCACGGCGCTGGTGACGGCCAACCTGAAGCCGAAGCTCGAGCGCTATGCCGCACACGGGGTACCGGTGGTGCTTGGCGGCACGCTCACCGAGCTTGCGATCAAGCAGGGCCGTGTGGAGGGGCTGGTCGCGTGGCTGCACGAGCTGGGGCTGCGCCATGTCGAGATTTCCGATGGGACGATCGCGCTGGAGCCTGATGTCAAGAGCTACTTGATCCGTCAGCTGTCGAGTGAATTCTCGGTGCTTGCGGAGGTTGGCAGCAAGGACGCCGATTTCATCATGGCGCCGTATGTGTGGGTGGAGCAGATCGAACGCGACCTGGAGGCGGGCGCGTGGAAGGTGATCACCGAGGCGCGCGAGTCGGGCACGGCCGGGATATACCGTGCCGACGGCGAGGTGCGCACTGGCTTGATCGACGAGATCGCGCACGCGATCGACGCCGAGAAGTTGATCTTCGAGGCGCCACGGCGCGAGCAGCAGGTGTGGCTGCTTCACCGCTTCGGCGGTGAAGCGAACCTCGGCAACATCGTGCCCGAGGACGTGCTGTCGCTCGAGACGCTGCGCTTGGGACTGCGCTCGGACACGGTCGAGCGCTTCGCCCGGGACGGCAGCGCTTGAGCGCGCAGCCCCCCGCCGGCGAGCCGTTGCCGGGCAGCGCAGGGGGAGCAGGATTGCCGGCAGCGCACAGCCTCGGCGGCGCACGCATCCCCGCGAGCGACGGCCTGGGACGCATCGTGTTCGCGCTGCTCGTGGTCGGGTGCTTCGCGGCGCTGCTCATCACCCAGCGGCTGAAGCACACCCCGACGCTCGTGCAGGAACCCAAGCTGACACCGGTGTTCGCGCCGATGTCGAGCGGAAAGGGTAGCGAAGAGCACATCGCCTTCAAGCTCGCCAGCGCCGACGACGTGACGGTTGCGATCGAAAGTACCGGCGG
>DATNKN010000215.1:0-7821 GCA_035603375.1 Solirubrobacteraceae bacterium | reverse complement strand
GGGGGCGATCCGCTTGGCTGCAAAGCTCAGCGAGGCAACGGTGCTGAGCACGATGCTCACGCCGAGCAACGCGAGCGTCCGGCGCAGCAGGTCCAGCTTGAGCGTGTTGTTGGCGAGTGGGTCGCGCGGCATATTGCGGTTGCGGTCGTGCTCCTCGATGTGCGCTGGGTCTGGGTGCGGTGGCGATGCGATCGTTTAGCCCGCTGAGCGGCTGCGGCGCTCGGGCACGTTTCAAGTCTCCCTGAACTTCTACGACCCTACCGCCGCAAACCCTGGCCAAACCTAAGAAGTTGCGAGGAAACTGCGTAAGAACTTACGAATTAAGTCCCCACCCGCCCGTCAGAAGACCGGGGACTCGGTGTATCGCCCGAACACCTGCTGCAGGGACTCTACGATCTCGCCCTCTGAGGCGCGGGCGCGGGCGCACTCGATCAGCGGGTCCATCAGGTTGCGCTCGGTCGCGGCGGCCGCGCGCAGCTCGGCGAGCGTGCGCTCGACCTCGGCGCCAACGCGCGCGGCGCGCGAGGACTGCAGGCGCTCGATCTGCTTGCGTTCAAGCGTCGGATCGATGCGCAGGAGGTCGTGCTCGCCCTCGTCGCCCTCGGTGAAGCGATTGACGCCGACGACGACGCGCTCGCCCGCGTCGATCTCCCGCTGCAGCTCAAACGCGGCGTCGGCAATCTCGCGCTGGGGGTAGTTGCGCTTGACCGCCTCCACCATCCCGCCAAGCTCGTCGATCTTTGCGAAGTACTCGTAACAGCGCGCCTCCATCTCGTCGGTGAGCGCCTCAATGAAGTACGACCCGCCAAGTGGGTCGGCGGTGTTGGCGACGCCCGACTCGTGCGCGATCACCTGCTGGGTGCGCAGGGCGATGCGCACCGCCTCCTCGGTGGGCAGGGCCAAGGCCTCGTCGTAGGAGTTGGTGTGCAGCGATTGCGTGCCGCCGAGCACGCCCGCCAGCGCCTCGATCGTGGTGCGCACGATGTTGTTGAGCGGCTGCTGCGCTGTCAGCGAAGCGCCCGCGGTCTGCGTGTGGAAGCGCATCAGCCACGAGCGCTCGTTCTTGGCGCCGAAGGTGTGGCGCAGCTCGCGCGCCCAGATGCGTCGCGCGGCGCGGTACTTGGCGATCTCCTCGAAGAAGTCGATCTGTGCATTGAAGAAGAACGACAGCCGTGGCGCGAAGTCGTCGACGTCGAGGCCGCGCTCAACGGCTTGCTGCACGTAGGTGAGCCCGTCCTTGAGCGTAAACGCAAGCTCTTGCTGCGCGGTCGATCCGGCCTCGCGGATGTGGTAGCCGGAGATCGAGATCGGGTGCCAGCGCGGCATGTGCAGGGTGCACCACTCGATCATGTCCCCGCACAGGCGCATCGCGGGGTCGATCGGAAAGCACCACTCCTTCTGGGCGATGTACTCCTTGAGGATGTCCGCCTGGATCGTGCCCGATAGCGACTCCGGAGGGACTGCACCACCCGCTCCGTCACCATCCTGCTCGGCCGCCACGACGAAGTAGGCAAGCATGATCGCGGCGGGTGCGTTGATTGTCATCGACACCGACACCTCGCCCAGGTCGATGCCGGTGAAGAGCGTCTGCATGTCGTCGGTCGTGTCGATCGCCACGCCCTCGCGACCCACCTCGCCCAGAGAGCGCGCGTTGTCGGAGTCGTGGCCCATCAGGCTCGGCATGTCAAAGGCCGTCGAGAGGCCGGTCTGGCCGTGCTCGAGCAGGTAGTGGAAGCGCTCGTTGGTCTCCTCGCTGGTGCCGAAGCCCGCGAACTGGCGCATCGTCCACAGGCGCCCGCGATACATCGACTCGTACACCCCGCGCGTGAATGGGTAGGCACCGGGCCGGCCGATCGGGTCGCGCTCGGGGTCGTCGATGCCGGCCGGGAGATCCTTGGGCGTGTAAAGCTCGCGGACCGGCTCGCCCGATAGCGTGCGGGCCTGTTGACCCGCGACATGCGTCTGAGAGGATCCCGTCACGTGAATGGAAGATACCGGCTGCTGGTCGCCACTCTTATCTGTGCGCTCTCAATCGGCTTGTGCTCATGCGGTTCCTCGGCACACACGACAAAGGCGACACTGATCCTCGACTTCACGCCGAATGCGATCCACGCCGGCATCTACCGTGCGCTGGCCGCCGGCTATTACACGCGCGAGGGCATCGACCTGCATGTGATCGAACCGACCTCCACGCAGGAAACGCTGAAGCTGATCGATGCCGGCAAGGCACAGTTCGGGCTCGCCGACGGCAGCGATGTGGCGTCGCTGATCGCGGGCGGGGGCGACGCGCAGGCTGTGATGGCACTCGTGCAGCGGCCGCTCGGCGGGCTGATCGCGCTGGCGAGCGAGCACTTGCGCTCGCCAGCGGGCCTTGCGGGCAAGACGGTCGGCATCACCGGCGTGCCGTCTGACCTCGCGGTGCTCGACACCGAGCTGCGCGACGCCGGGGTGAGCCCCAGTCGCGTGCACGTGGTGACGGTCGGATTCAACGGTCCGCAGGCACTGCTCGCCGGGCGGATCGCGGCGTTCACCGGGTTCATCCCCGACGAAGGCGTGACGCTGAGAGTGAGCGGACATCCGGTCAGCGCGTTCGGGCTCTCCCAGTACGGTGGCCCGGCCTACCCGGGGCTGGTCGCGTTCACCACGCGCCACGAGATCGCCTCAGACCCACAGCTCGTGCGCGACTTCGTGGCGGCGACCGTGCACGGGTACGAGGACACGCTGAAGGACCCCGCGCGCAGCCTGCAGGAGCTGCTCGCGGCCAACCCAGCGCTGCCGCGCGCGCTCACGAAGGCCTCGCTTGCGATGTATCTGCCGTTGTTCGCCGATGCCAACCGGGTCCCGTTTGGCACGCTGCAGGCGGCCAACGTGGCGGCGATGTCGAAGTGGATGGTGGGTGCCGGCCTGATCCACACGCCGATTGCCCCCGAGCGCTACGGCACGAACGCGTTCCTGCCGTAACTCCGCGTATGGCAGGAGCTTGCGCCGCCCACCGGCTCGCGAATTGCGGGAAAGCCGCGGAGGGCGGAAATCGCTCGCATATTTTCCCACGCGGTGATACCTTTTGTTGACTGCAAGGAGACGGGGCGTATCGTGCGGGTGTTGGTTACGGGAGTGGGTGGGCTGGTTGGGTCCAATGTCGCGGCAGTCGCGGCGCAGCAGAGTTGGGATGTGCTCGGTTGCTGGGGCGAGCGGCCGGCCGAGGTTGCCGGAGTGCAGTCGATCGGGGTGGACATGGCCGATCGCAAAGCCTGTGTGCGTGCCGCGATGGAGTTCGAGCCGGACGTGCTTGTGCACGCTGCCGGCGGCGTCGCGCTGAGCCGCTTCGAGCGCGAGCCCTACATCGCACAGCTTGACTATGTGGGCGCCGAGCACACGCTCGCCGCCGCGCGCGCGGTGCGGGCGCGCTACGTGCTGGTGTCGTGTGACTGGGTGTACTGCGGCTACCGTCCACCCGGCTCGCGCTTCACCGAGCGCGACCTGCCGGACCCCGTCAACGCATACGGGCGCTCCAAGCTCGCCTGCGAGGAAGCGGCGATGCGCTCGGGTGTGCCCTGGCTGATCGTGCGCCTTGGGGAGGTGTACGGGGTCAACGTGTCACGCCCGAACGTCGCCGAGCAGCATGCCCCCGAGCCGTGGGAGCGCTCGGGGCTGGCGTTGTGGCTGCTGCGGCGCCTGCGCGAAGGCACGCCGCTGCCGGCTCCCGCGACAGTGTGGCGCTGCCCGACCTACGCCTGGGACTTTGCCCAGCGCCTGTGCGAGCTGGTGGCGCAGGGCTGTGAAGGCGTTTACAACGCGGGCGGCCCGGTGGCGCTCGGGCGCTACGAGTGGCTCCAGCTGTTGGCGCGGATCGGCGGTTGTCAAAGTGGGCTGGTGCGCGAGGGCAGTGTGGCTGCCTATTTGCACGCCTGCGGTGAGGACGTGCGCGTGAAATTGCCTCCCAATACGGCCCTCTCTGAGGAGAAGACGCGCGCCGCGATCGGGCTCGCGGCGGTCGCTCCGGAGCCCGGGTTGAGGTCGATGTTCGAGCAGCTGCGCCACATGCGCGTGCCGGCCGGGTCCCGAGCACGCTAGTCTCCGCCACTGCCTGTTACACAATCGAAAGGGAGCACTCATGAACAAGAGCCAGCTTGTCGAGGCGGTTGCCGCCGACAGCGGTCTCTCCAAGGCGGATGCGGGTCGTGCGGTCGAGTCGTTCGTGACCACGGTCGGCAAGACGCTGAAGAAGGGCGACGAGGTAGTTATCACCGGCTTCGGCAAGTTCTCGGTGGTCAAGCGCGCCGCGCGTCAGGGCGTCAACCCGCGCACGGGCGAGAAGGTCAAGATCAAGGCGTCGAAGGCGCCGAAGTTCACCCCCGGGGCGAGCCTCAAGCAGACGGTGCACCCAAAGAAGTAGGTTCAGCGACCCCACGCTCACCGAGATGGCGCTCGTCGGAGAGTTGGAGCTTGCAAGCTTCGACTACACCGACCCCGAGCTGAAGGGGGAGCGCTTTCACACGGCCATGCGCGAGCTGGCGGCCAAAGGATGGCTGGCGGCTGGGCCGTACGGGTACGTGGTGCTCGACCGCGAGGCGGGCGAGTTCTTTCTGCGGACACGCTCGGCGATCTTCCCCGGTATGAAGATCGCCGAGCTGTTCGACGTCAAAGACGGACCGTTGTGGGAGGAGATGAAGCGCAACATCCTGCACGTCAACGGGCCCGACCACACCCGCTTGCGCAGCCTCGTCAACCCCTCGCTTTCGCCGAGAGCGGTGCAGCGGTGGCGCCCGGCAATGAGGGATTTTTTGGATCAGCTGTTCGTAGCAGTGGCAAAAGCCGGCCGTTGCGACTTCGTCGAGACGTTTGCCAAGCCCTACCCCTCGCGGACGATTGCCACGGTGATGGGCGCGCCGCTCTCAGACGCGCCGCGTCTACACCACTGGTCCAACTGGATTCAGCGCCAGTTCGACGCTGCCTCGATGATGAACGAGCGGCCCGGGATCGAACAGGCGGTGGAGGAGTTCTACGAATATGCGCGTGCTCTGCTCGCCGCGCGCCGCGACGATCCCGGCGACGACCTCATCTCCACGCTGCTGGCCGCCGCGGATCCAGCCCACCCACCCGAGCGTCTGGACGAGGAGGAGTGCGTGAACCTCGTGCTGAACGTGCTGATCGGCGGGGTGGACACGACGCAGAGCCAGCTCGCTCACACGATTCGCCTCTTGGCCGAACACCCCGAGCAGTGGGCGGCGCTCGTGGCCGACCCCTCGCTTGCCCCGCGCGCGGTCGAGGAGGCGCTGCGGTATGAGCCGATCACGCCGTTCACGGCGCGTATCACCGTCGAGGAGCTGACCTACCGCGACGTGACGTTTCCGCCGGACACGATCGTGATGGTGTGCGCCTTCACGGGCAATCGTGACGGCGTCGGTGCCGGGGCGGGTGGGACTCAATCATTCGACATCGCGGCCGAGCGCCCCAAGGCGCGCGCGCTGACGTTCGGCGCTGGGGTGCACTACTGCCTTGGCGCTAACCTCGCGCGCCTTGAGCTGGAGGAGGGTCTTGCCTTCCTCGCTCGCAAGATGCCGCGCCTTGAGCTTGACGGCGAGCCGGTGTACGAGAGCATCCTCGGCATCTACGGCCTCGCCGAGCTGCCGATCAAGTTCGGCTCCTAGCCGCTCGCCTCGCACGACGACGACGTTCGACTCAGCGCTACAGGGCGACTGGGCCGAACCAGACCGTATATCCGTCGATTTTGACCATCCGAAGATTCCGCTCCACCGGCACCCTGGCCGCTAAGCAGACACGTAGGCAGCCAATTGACAGGGGGGCCACCCGAGGCCCGCGAGCGACACAGGTGTCGAGGGCGGCTTTGCCGCCGGTCCGACTGGAAAGGAATCCACGCAATGTTCAGCACAGAACGCACCACATCGGCCGCCACGGCCTGCCTCCCCTTGCGGGTGCTCGCGAGCGTGGTGGGAATGCTGGCACTCGCCATGGCCTGCGTGCTTGCGACCGCCGCGATTGCCGCGGCGGGCCAGTTTCACGTGTATGGCTGCCGTACGCCCAGTGGCGCCGTTGCTCCGACGGTTGGGTGGAGTGGGAGCGCTATGGGGACGGCCGATTCAACCCAAGACACATGTGCTGCCGGCGGGGCGTTGATTGCCGCACTTGGGGATGGTACGACTCACGAAGTCGAAACGAACTATGCAAGGTGGACCTTCAGCGCCCCTGCTGAAATAAAGCTCGCTGGTGCCACGCTATGGCGAGCGGGCGACGCGGCTGGCGGTTGGTCCACAAATGCCACATACGAGTTTTGGCTTGCTGGTCCGGAAGACGAGGACGCTGAAGCCGATGTGTTTGACGAATGCGTCGCCGAGTTTGGTTGCCCGACCGGGCTCGGTAACACCGGTACTGCTATGTCGTCGTCCAACCTCGTAACGGTGCCATCCGAAAATCTCGGCACTGACCTTTACATGACTGCGTCATGCACGGGTAGCGTGAAATTCGTTTGCCCGAGCGGCAAAGGCGACCCCAACGGCTACGCGGCGGTGGTCTACCTCTATGCAGCCGATCTCGTCCTCGAACAAACCTCCCAGCCGGTCGTCTCTAGCGTGGAAGGCGAACTCGCCACGGCATCGACGCTCAGTGGCACGGCCGACCTTTCCCTCCACGCCGAAGACGGCGGCTCGGGCGTGTATGAGGCGGTGTTCACGGTCGACGGCATCGAAACCGGGTCGGTGTTGCTCGATGAAAACGGGGGCCACTGTCGCAACCTCGGCCCGGCCGGCGATGGGCTGCCGGCGTTCCTCTACCCGCAACCGTGCCCATCGTCGCTGACGGCCGACATCCCCTTCGACACGACCGCGCTCACCGACGGCACCCACCATCTGGTGGTCACGGTCACCAACGCGGCCGGCAACTCGACGGTCGCGCTGGACCGCAAGATCGATGTCGCCAACGATCCTCCGGCCGCCCAGCCGGAAAAAGAATCGCCGCCGTCGGGCGGCTCGCAATCGGGGTCCGCTGATGGCGCGCAGCCGACTAGCGCCACGCAGAACGACCCCCAATCCCAAACAAACCCCGCCCCACAACAGGGCAGCGACAACGGCAGCGGTGCATCGGCCGGTGCTGTGTTGCGCGTGCGCTGGAGCACCACCGCGCACACTGCGCTGCGCGATGCCGGAGCGCGTGCGAGCACCGTGCTCGGGCAGCTGCTCGCCCCTAGCGGTGTGCCGATCGGCGGGGCGCTCGTGAGTGTGCTGTTCACGCCGAGCTATGAGGGTGCCCACACGGTCGCGCTGACAAGCGCCCGTACTTCGTCGCTCGGCGCGTTTCGCGTGCGCGTCCCTGCCGGCACCCCCTCTGGTCGGCTCACCTTTGCCTACAGCGCAACCCTCGGCGGCGCCGTCCCGAGCGTCACCTCCGCGCTCTCGCTGTCGGTGCCCGCCACGCTCGCGCTGCGTGTCACGCCGCGAGTAGCCTCCGCGCGTGGCACGATCGCCTTCGCCGGCACCCTACACGGAGAGCCGCTGCCGCCCGGTGGCAAGACGCTCGTCCTGGAGGCACGCGTGCCCGGAGAGTCCTGGCGCCAGTTCGAGGTGCTGAGCACGGGCGCGGGCGGCCGCTACCGCGCGAGCTACCGCTTCCGCCTACCCGGGCCGGTGGTCTACCAGTTCCGCGCGGTGGCGCCCGCGGAGGCCGATTTTCCCTACGCGGCCGGCTCTTCGAATGTGGTGGCGGTGAGGGAGCTGTAGGCGGGCCGCGGCGCTCGCTACTCTGCACCCGTGAAGGCGATGATCCTGGCCGGGGGGTTCGGCTCGCGGCTCAGCGAGGAGACCGCCG
>DATNKN010000210.1:0-3341 GCA_035603375.1 Solirubrobacteraceae bacterium | reverse complement strand
CGGTATTTTCGACTTTGGCGACAGCTTCTGTAACCTTACAAGTATCAGCTATACCGAGCGACATGCATTCGACCTCGTAACCGACACTGCCACCACTTTTCTCATTAACAAGTAAATCCGCGAAGAACGTTTCGGTACCATCTTCCATTAACACAAGCAACGTTAACCACGGCAATTCTAGATACCAGAATAAAGGTTCTCCACAGTTTTCACTGTTGGTGCAGGATAGCGCTGTCCCGGATAAACTGGTTAAGCTGATCGCTCCGCCTTCTAAATTTAATATTTCGGTTATTTCATCGGCACCGTTAGGACCGATGAAGCCGGCAAAAATTCCACTACATAACTCGTTGATTTTGATTCCGTCGAGTGTCTCAGTAAGCGCTAGTTCTCCCTTTATTTCCGTTAATAACGTGGCCGTGATCCCACTACCACCTTCTAACCATTCAGCTAATAAGAACGTGACCGCCGACGCACCCGCGGCGGACATAACCCCGACCGCGCATACGGCGACCAGCGCTAGTCCCAATACGTAAAACTTCTTCATGTTCATCTACCTTTCCCTCACCGAGACTCGGCAGAGCCTCGACCGAGGCTTGGAACGGCCAGACCTCAGCACTCGTCCATGGTCAGAGAGCACCTCGATCAAACCCTATATAGATACAACCTCCCGCCGGTCACGCCACGAGAACAACATGACATCGCCACCGCGACTAACCGTCGGACCACATCGACCCACGATCGGAATTCCGAACAGCGGATTTAGCCATAAGTCTGGCACAGTTGGGACTTACCGTCAAGTGTCGGCGCCGGTGGGAAACTGACCCCTCTTCGCCGGTTGAGATTTGACCCCATCGGGTGGCGGCGAGGCGTCCGGGGTGTTGGTGAGCCTGGCTCGATCGTGTTGTCGAGGCCGGGAGAGGGAGTGTGTTGGACGTGGAGCAGTGGGCCGAGTTGCGCAGGGAGCACTTCGTTCGTGGGGTCTCGATCAAGGAGTTGATGCGCCGCACGGGTTTAGCGCGCAACACGATCAGGGCCGCACTTCGTTCTGAGGCGCCGCCTGGGTTTCGTTGTCCTGAGCGCCCGTCGAAGCTCGACCCGTTCAAGGAGGAGATCCACGAGCTTCTGCGCGCAGATCCGGCGCTGCCGGGTGATTGCCCCGCTCGGGTTCGACGGCGGGAAGTCGATCGTTGATGACTATCTGCGGGAGGTGCGCCCGTTGTTCAAGCGCACGCGCACGCATCAGCGCACGGTCTATCGGCCGGGAGAGATCTGCCAGTGGGATCTGTGGGAGACCACGAGGCCCGTCCCCGTCGGTCACGGCCAGGAGCGGCGGGCGTGGGTCGTCGTGTCCTGCCTTGGCTATTCCCGGGCGGGCGCGGGCGCCCTGATCTTCTCTAAGGAGGCACCGGATGTGCTTTGGGGCATGGGCCGCTGCTTGTGGCAGATCGGCGCGCTCCCGCGGCTGATGGTCTGGGATCGCGAGGGCTGCCTGCATGCCGGCCGCGGCCGTCCGACCGATGTCTATGCCGGGTTTTGTGGCCAGCTGCGCCTCGACTGGCATTTCTGCGCGCCGGCGGACCCGCAGGCGAAGGGAGCGGTCGAGCGGCTGCAGGGGTATATGGAGACCAACTTCGAGCCTGGCCGGCGCTTCGCGAACCACCTCGACTTCCAACTGCAGCTCGACGCGTGGTTCGAGAAGGCGAACGCCCGCACCCACAAGACGCTCAGAGCCCGGCCGGTCGACCGGCTCTGCGAGGAGCGAGAGGTGATGCGCGAGCTGCCCGAGAAAGAGCCCGATGTCGATCGCCGCTGGGTCACCCGGGTGCCACCCGATCCGCACGTTCGCGTCGACACCAACGACTACTCGCTCGACCCCCGCCTCGTGGGACGGCGAGTGGAAGTCCGGGTCTCTCAGCGACAGATAACGGCGGTGGCGCTCGACACCGGGGAGCTCGCGTGCTCGCACGAGCGCCAGTTCGCCAAGAACCGCACGATCACCGCGCTGGAGCACGCCCGGGCGCTCAGAGGGCGACACGAAGAGCGCGAGCGAGAACCGCTTGTCGAACATCGTCCTCTTGCTGTCTATGACCGGTTGATCGCGTGAGCGCCACCGCTGAGCTCACGCACCTGTTTCGCGCGATGAAGGCCCCCGCGGCCGCGCGTGCAATGCCGAAGCTGTGCGAGCGCGCCCGGCAGGAGGAGTGGAGCTATGAGCGGTTCACCGAGGCGCTGCTCTCCACCGAGATCGCCTCCCGCGACGCCTCAGGCGGCGAGCAGCGAATCAAAGCCGCCAGGTTCCCGGCGCGCAAGACGCTCGAGGAGTTCGACTTTACCTTCCAGCGCTCGATCAAAAAGCAAGTCATCGAGCATCTCGGCCAACTCGACTTCCTCCACGCCAAGGAGAACGTGATCCTCCTCGGCCCGCCCGGCACCGGCAAGACCCACCTCGCGACCGCGCTCGCGATCCGCGCATGCCTCGCCGGACAACGAACGCTGTTCCGCACCGCGACAGAGTGGGTCGCCCTCCTCGCCGACGCACGACGCCAAGGCCACCTCGAAGAGGAACTCCGGCGCCTCGAGCGCTACCCGCTGCTCGTCTGCGACGAGGTCGGATACATCCCGTTCGACCCGCAAGCCGCAAACCTGATGTTCATGCTCGTCTCCCGCCGCTACGAGCGCGCCAGCCTAATCGTCACCAGCAACAAGCCCTTCTCCACCTGGGGCGAGATCTTTGGCGACGACGCGACCGCCGCCGCGATGATCGACCGGCTCGTCCACCACGCCGAGATCCTCTCCCTAAAGGGCGACAGCTACCGCCTCAAGAACCACGACCTCAGCGCACGCCCCACCCCGCAGCCCACCGACTAACCTCCCTCCCCGAAGCCGCGCCGGCGACTACTCGCTCCACCTCGCCTACGGCTCGGCTCCACGAGCAGTCGCCGCAAAGGGGGGTCAAATCTCAACCGGCGCTACAGGGTCAATTCTCAATCGGCCTTGACAGTCAAGTGAAAGTCACGAAATGTTTCCGACCCGATCCCTGAAGTGGCTATCTCCGAGATGTGCCGACATCCGCGGTTTAGCTTGCCTCCATTTTTTTGCACGGTAGACGATGTCTGCAGGTATACGTCCTTTGATGAGACGGCCGTGGCGAGCACGGTCGGTGTTGTAGTAGGATAGGTAACCGGCGATCAACCCAAACGCTTGGCACGGGTATTCAGCCCGTGACGGCAGAGAACCTTCCACACACCGTTCGACGAGACGATGATCCCGCCCCACTTCTCCCGGACCAGCCCTGACGAGACCCGCCGCAGTCCGAGGCCGGGATGAGCGATCGAGAACGA
>DATNKN010000182.1:0-2056 GCA_035603375.1 Solirubrobacteraceae bacterium | reverse complement strand
TCTCTACCGAACAGGTCGGTCGTCCCGCGGGCGCGTACGCGCATTTCGCGGCTGATGCCGACGCCGTGACTGCGAACACTGAGTTGTGCGCGCGGACGCATTGCGTGGTCGGTCCGCGCGCGAACGCGCGCCGATTCATCGCCGCGCGCACGAGCGAAACACGCGCGAAAGCAACCACATGTAGTGGTGACACATACGACGCGAAACACGATCGCGCAAGTAAATGCTTGACCTGGGGCTGTACAGGCTCTTTGATTGTGTGTAACCGAAGCGCAACGGAGGCGTTGTAATGCACCGCGCACGCGAGTTAATGACTGTTCGACAACCGATTGATCGGTTGATCGCGCACGGCTCGAGTCGCGCTGGTGATGGCGTCACGCTGCGTGAGGGGATCGTTCAGTGCTCCGCTACGACCGGCAGCCGCACACCTCGTTCGGTGCGGTCGCAGTGGATTGAACGAGCAGTATCCGGTGTTGCAATGCGGATACCGACATCGTCGGTGCCGCAGGCTTCACCTCAACTGGACACCTAAAGGGAGGTGCACCTGTGGCAATCGCCGCACGGAAGCGGGCCCCGGCACGAAAGACGGCCAAGCGGGCTCCGGCAAAGAAGACAACGGCCAAGAAGACAGCAGCGAAGCGGGCTCCGGCTCGTAAGGCTGTGAAGCGGGCTCCGGCTCGTAAGGCCGCCAAGAAGGCAGTGCGCAAGGTTGCCAAGAAGCGCGCGCCGGCGAAGAAGGCCGTGAAGAAGGCCGTTCGCAAGGTAGCCAAGAAGCGCGCGCCGGCGAAGAAGGTTGCCAAGAAGGCTGTGCGCAAGGTAGCCAAGAAGCGCGCGCCGGCCAAGCGGGTAGCCAAGAAGGCCTGATCAGAGGCGGCCGCTGGCCGCGTCCGGTTTGTCGAATGCGGGGACCTGCGGGTCCCCGCATTCGCGCGTGTGCGCCCGGTTACACCGCCACCCGGTGGAAGCTCTCGCCGAGGGCCGTCTGCGCCAGGCGCCCGTGGGTCTCGAGCTGCGCTCGGACCCTGGCCTGAAGGGCGGCGACGGCCCGATCGTGCGCTTCGGGGGAGGCCGGGGCCTTCGGGATGCCGAGCGTGCTTTCGTGCTGGCTTACGTGGGCGAGCAGGGCCAGCACCTTGGCCTCCTCGAACCCGGCGACCGACTCGACGTGGTTGGGCTGGTCGGCCTCCCAGAGCAGCAACGAGTCGGGCCGGTGGGCGGCGAGCCCCTGATCGGGAAAGAAGAGCGCGTCGCGAGCCGCCACGAGCGCATCGGTGACGATGAACCCCGCGTGGCGGTGGTCCGGGTGCAGCCGGTAGCGCCGCCAGGGGTCGTGTCCGAGCACCACCGCCGGCCGCAACGTCCGGATGATCCGGCTCACCTCCCAGCGCTCCTCCGGGCCGTTGGCGAGCTCGCCGTCGGTCCGCCCGAGGAACAAGACGTCCTTCGAGCCCAGCGCCGCGGCCGCCTCCCGGGCCTCGGCCTGGCGGGTGGCGATGAGCGCGTCCCGATCGGCGTTGCGGTCCCAGGTGCCCTTGGCGCCATCGGTCAGCACGAGATGGAAGACCTCGCAGCCGGCCGCCGACCACTTGGCGAGCGTGGCGCCGCAGCCGAACTCGATGTCGTCGGGATGCGCGCCGATCGCCAGCGCTCGGGTCGGGACGGTGAGATCGAGCGAGACGTCGTCGGTGTCGGGCAGATCGTTGACCGGGAGGACGGCCGTCCGCGGTCGGTCCGCCTCGGTGCTCATGGCGCCCAGGCCAGGTCGTCGGGCCAGTCGACATCGTGGGCCAGGGCCGGCGCGTGGAGAATCCGCACCGGGACCCCGAGGCGAGCACACTCGCGCTGGTGCCGTTCGAACGACCCCGGGCCGTAGGAGAAGCGGAAGCCGCAGCCGACGGGCACGCGGATCACGTTGGTTCCATTGCCGTGGCGGTCCGGGACGAGGGTCACGCCGTCGAAGGCCTCGAGATCCCCGATGCCGGTCGCCAGGGGCAGGTCGCCGTGGGCGACGGTGACGTGCTCGACCCCCATCTGGCCGAGGCGATCGACGCCCGCC
>DATNKN010000127.1:0-2151 GCA_035603375.1 Solirubrobacteraceae bacterium | reverse complement strand
GACGCTTGATGCGGTGCGCGGCACGTTCCACACGCACGAAATAGATCCCTCGGCCGAGCAGTTCGAAGCGCTTGTGGAGAACGCGCCCGCCAACGCGACGAACGCGCCCGCCGCACTTGCGGGCGCGAGGAGCTGAGCGCGATGGCCGTTACAGTCAAGATCCCAACCCAACTTCGCGCCGCGGCCGGTGGCGAGAGCGAAGCGCAGCTCGAAGGCGCGACGGTACGCGAGGTGCTGGACAGCCTGTATGAGCGCTACGACGGTCTCAGCGAGCGCTTGGCGGATGAGAGCGGCTCGCTACGGCGCTTCGTGAACGTGTATCTCAGCGGCGAGGACATCCGCTTCCTGGATGGCCTGGACACTCCGGTCGATGACGGCGCGGAGCTGACGATCCTGCCTGCTGTAGCCGGCGGCTAGGGCGTAATTGGGCGGCTCGCCGCGGCGAGCTTGGCGGTGGGTGTGCCGTGGGATGCGGGCGGTGTCGCTCCGCTGACGCCGACGGTGGCGACGAGCCCAGCGGTGCACATCGCACCGATCGTCAGCGCGCGCATTCGTTTGGGCGTGAGCCAGCCGAGGTTGTGGGTTTGCATCCACGTTCGAAAGCCCGAGGCCGCTGAGGCGGCTGCCATTGCGCATCCGACGCACATTCACTCAGCGTAGCGACGCCACGGTTGCGGCGAGCTGGTTCGTTGTGAAGAAGGGCTGCCGGTGCACTTCTCGAAAGATGTTCTATCTCGATGAGGTGCGCGCCTGAAGGGGATCTGGATGTCGAGCTTCGATAGGCGCGAGCTTGCCGCGATCTTCCTCGGCGGGATGGTCGGCGGGCTGCTGCGCGTGTGGCTTAGCGTGACCTTCGCAAGCGGCGTGAGCAGTTGGCCGTGGACGATTTTCGCGATTAACATCTCCGGCTCGTTTGCGCTCGCCTATTTCGCGACTCGCCTGCAGGAGCGCCTGCCGCAATCGACCTATCGCCGACCCTTGCTTGGGACGGGCTTTTGCGGTGCCTACACGACCTTCTCGACGATGCAGCTGGAGATCCTGAGGATGCTGGACGACGACCGCTTCGCGCTTGCGCTCGGATACGCGACGGCAAGCGTTGCCGCTGGCTACATGGCGATCTGGATCGGCACGGCAATGGTGCGACGCACCCGGGTGATCGCATGAGCGCCTGGGTGTGGATCGCGGCGGCGCTGCTCGGCGGCATCGGCGCGAGTGCACGGTTTGTGCTCGACACGCTGATCGCGGGTCGTGTACGCGGCGACTTTCCGCTCGGGACGCTCACTGTCAACGCAAGCGGGGCGCTGCTATTGGGCTTGGTCACCGGCCTGGCGGTAGAGGGCAACCTGCTGGTGCTGGCGGGCACCGCCACGCTTGGCTCCTACACGACATTTTCGACCTGGATGCTCGAGTCCCAGCGGCTCGTAGAGGACGCCGAGGTGCCGAGCGCGATCGCGAACGTGGTGTTGAGCCTGCTCATCGGCGTTGGTGCTGTCGCGCTTGGCCGTACAGTCGGAGGGCTCCTATGAATACCCCATCGCTGGGCATAAACGAGGACTGCCTGAAGCTGACCACCTATTTCGGCGAGCGCGATCGCACCGAAGAGGGGCTGCTCGGGGACGTGCTACTCGGCATCTACGGCGAGCAGCATCTCGACGCAAGCGTGCTGCTGCGGGGCACTGAGGGGTTCGGCGGGCTGCACCGTCTGCATACCGACCGGCTGCTCTCGCTGTCGGAAGACCTGCCCGTCGTCTCGGTCGCGGTCGCCGCGCGCGAGCGAATCGAGGCGACGCTTCGGAGCGTCCTTGAGGTCGAGCCGCGCGGGTTGATTACGCTCGAGCGCGCACGACTGCTCAGCGGGGAGATCGGCGCGGTGAAGCTGCCCGAGCGCCTACAGGAGGCGACCAAGCTCACCGTATATGTCGGGCGCCAGGAGCGAGTTGGACGCACGCCCGCGTTTGCGGCGATCTGCGAGTTGCTACACCGGCACGGCATGGCGGGTGCGATCGTGCTGCTCGGCGTCGACGGCACGATCGGCGGGTACCGGGCGCGCGCCAAGTTCTTCGCTCGCAACGCCGATGTGCCGACGATGGTGATCGCGGTCGGCTCGGGCGAGTGCATTGCGGCAGTGCTGGGAGAGTTGGGCGGACTGTT
>DATNKN010000118.1:0-2786 GCA_035603375.1 Solirubrobacteraceae bacterium | reverse complement strand
AAGGGCGGAGACGGCGGCGAAACCCATCTGGGCGACATGAGCCGCGTGTCCAAGCTGCACCCGCGCGTGGAGGCGTATGGCACGGTGGACGAGCTCAACGCGACGCTCGGCGTGGCGCTGCTCGCGCCCGGCTTGCCGGCGAGCTTCGCGGGGTGGCTGGAGCGCGTGCAGAACGACCTGCTCGACGTCGGCGCCGACCTGTCCGTGCCAGCCCCTGCCGAGGGCGCGCCCGATGCGACGCGCAAGGGCCATGTGCGCCTGCGCGTCACCGCCGAGTATGCGCACTGGCTGGAGGAGGTATGCGACGAGGTCAACGCGAAGCTCGAACCGCTGCGCTCGTTCGTGATCCCCGGCGGCACTCACGCGGCAGCGCAACTGCACGTCTGTCGCACCGTGTGTCGTCGCGCCGAGCGCCGTGCGATCGCGATCGGCAACGAGTGCAACCCCGAGGCGATCCGCTACCTAAACCGACTCTCGGACATG
Source organism: Solirubrobacteraceae bacterium (assembly GCA_035603375.1). GTDB lineage: Bacteria > Actinomycetota > Thermoleophilia > Solirubrobacterales > Solirubrobacteraceae > Palsa-744. The sequence goes on along the minus strand of DATNKN010000118.1, from coordinate 2,303 downwards.
CTGTTCATCCTCAGCCGCGCCGCGAATGAGAGAGCGGAGGCGCTATGGGCTCCGGGCGCGCACGAGGCCGAGCCAGTCGAGCCCGCTGACGGCTGAGGACGCCGCCGATCGGCCCGCGCGGGCCGACCCGGCGCAGCGCCGCGAGCGCGAGCGCGGCCCACAGCGTGGCGAGCAGATAGCCGCCGAGCACATCGCTCGGCATGTGCCACGCCAAGATCAACAGCGAGCAGCCGACCGCGAGCACGAGCACCGCCCCAATGATCGCGACCATCCGTCGTCGCACGGGCGGAGCGACGAATAGCGCACACCACACGAGCGCCACGATTGCCGTCGCGTGCCCGCTCGGCCATGAGGCGCTCGTTATGTACAACGGCGCCACCTGCGCGTGAACGTGGGCCGCGAGCGGCTTGAGCAGTTCGGCGCTGAGCGGCGCAAGCACCAACACGAGCGCGACGGCGAGCGCCACACGCGGCCGCGCACGTGAGCACGCGACCGCAAGCAGCACGAGCGCCCACACTAGGAAGAACGCCGGTTCCAAGAGCGCAAGCAGGAGTTTCGCGGGCACTTCGACGATTGGGCGGTCCAGGCGCGTGAAGTCGTACAGAACCAGCGCGTCACGCACATGCGTGGCCGGCACCAGCGCGGCGAGTACCCACGTGAGCGCAAGCCCGGCGGCGCAAAACGCGGCGAGTAGCAGCGCCGAGCGCACGCCGCGGCGCTGCGCGGCGGTCGTGGTGTGGACGGTGGACATCCCACCCAGGGTAGGCGCCCACGAGTGCGGCGGCGGCGCTTGCTCAGCGCGACACGGGCGCCACCGGGAATGGCTTGCCCGCAAGCGCTGTGAGCGCCTCGGCGGTGACCCACACCGGCGATTGCATGCTCGTGCGCGAGTAATAGACGCTGCCGTTGGGGGCAACCAGGCTTTCCAGGTAGGCCAGCGGCGAGCGGCTGTGTCCGCGTTTGACGGCGCTCACATTCACTCCGGCCGCGTCCAGGCCCTGCACGGCCCAGGCGGTCGATTGGGAGTTGGATTCGCCACCCGGTTGCTGGGGAAAGCCGCCGTCCGGGTTCTGCGCCCGGCGCAGATAGGCAACTGCACGTGCTACGACCGCGCCCCCGCGCCGGCCGCTGGCGTCGACCACGGCCTGTAGCGCCGCGGCCGTGTCATCGACGTCCTCGCCCGCGCCGTGGGCCGCGAAGCCGAAACCGCCGTCGCTGCCCTCCTGCGCCGCGATCCAGCGGCCGGCGTCGCTGACGACCTGGTTGTCCGCGGTGCTACCAGCGACGCGCAGGGCGAACACCGCGAACGCCGTGATGTTGACGAGGTGGCCGAACGAGCCGTCGCTGGAGCGTTCGTGCACCAGCTTGGCAACCAGGTTTGTTCCCGGGAAATCCGAGGCGGACAGGCCGCAGGCGTGCAGGGCAAGGATCGTGCGCTCGTCGTCGCCGGCGCCTTCGAGCGTGGATGCTTCGGCACGTAGCGCGTTCAGCACCGAGTGGCCGTCGCGCGTGAGCGCGAGCGGGTTGCGCCCGGCCGCCGCCAGGCCGATCGCGGCCCATGCCGAGTACAGCTCGCTGCTGTGCTGCCCGGGCGCTCCGCCGAAGCCGCCGTTGCTGTCCTGGGAGCGTTCGAGAAAGGCAACCTCGCGCGATGTGCTGGCGTGGGCCGTCGCTGCGCCCAACAGGCACACCGCCAGGAGTACGGTCGCAGCGCCAGCCGGCTCCCAGCGAACGTCCATACGCGCGCGCATCCGCCCCAGCAGGCGCGCCAGCTCGGGGCCGAACGCAAACCCGAACAGGAAGCTGGCGAGCGTGTCGGTGATGTCGAACGGCAGCCCCTGGCCGGCGATTAGCAGGAACGCGGCCGGCGTATGGACGGCACCAAGCGTCCACGTGTACACGTTCATGATCTCCTTGGCCACCAGCGCCATCGTGGCGCACGCGAGCGCCAATCCAGTGCGACCCATGCGCCTGCCGCTCAGGCGGCCGAGCAGCGCGCCCGCGAGGCCCACAAGGCCCCAGGCGGCCATCTGCCACGGCGTGTAGGGGCCCTGACCGAGCATCATGTTCGAAGCCAGCATCCCGATCGCGCCGACCGTGAAGCCGGGCAGTGGGCCGAGCGCGTAGCCGACGACGAGCGCGATCGCCGTGATCGGCTTGACGTCGGGCAGCGCCACGAACGCGTCGCGCCCGAGCGCCGCCACGGCGGCGAGCGTGGCCACGACCGCAACCATGCGGGCGGAGGGGCGCGAGCGCTCATACGTCAGCCAGCCGGCGAGCAGCACGCCGAGCACGATCGCAAA
>DATNKN010000085.1:0-8580 GCA_035603375.1 Solirubrobacteraceae bacterium | reverse complement strand
TGAATGCGCCGATCCCCAGGAAGGACACAACGATCGCCTGGTTGACTGCGCGCCCGACGCCCTCGGCGCCGCCGGAGGCCGACATGCCCTTGTAGCAGCAGACGATCGCGATGATCGCACCGAAGATGGCCGTCTTCAAAGTCGAGCCCCACAGGTCTGTCGTGGAGGTGTTGTTGAAGAACGTCACCCAGAACGGACCCAGCGGCTGGTGATTGACGACCGCCGCAAGCAGACCGCCGAACAGACCGAACAGGATCGCGTAGATGTCGAACAGTGCCGTGGCAAGCATCAGCGCGAGAAAGCGCGGCACCACCAGGTTCTTGATCGGGTCGACGCCCAGTACCTGAAGTGCGTCGAGCTCCTCGCGGATCTTGCGTGCGCCGAGATCGGCGGTAATCGCTGTGCCGGCTGCTCCCGCTATCACGATTGCGGTGATGATCGGCCCGATTTCGCGGACCGCCGCAAGCACGAAGAACCCACCGAGGCGGTCGAGCGCGCCAAATATGGCCAGGAAGTTCGCCGCCTGCAAGCCGGGAGCTCCGTAGGAGATGGCAAAGGTGGATACCAGCAGTGGCAACCACACGATCCGCAGCACGAACAGAAACTGCGAGACAAACTCGCCTCCGTAGGGGTAGGGCGGACGCAGCGCCGAGGCGATCGTCCTTCCGGTCAGCAGCATCACGTCGCCGACCTCTTCCAGGAAATTTCTCCCCGGCAGCAGTGCTCGCTCGAGCTGCTCGCGCGCGCGGTCGCCCACGCCCGTCCCGCTCAGCTCCCCGCGCTCCGACCCATCCATAGCGCTAGTGTACTAGTTCACTAGGACATTATGCAATGCGCTTGCGACCCACTACTGTTGAGGGATGGCAAACCAAGACCGTCGCGACGCAACCTCGTCAGACACACTCGCCGGGACACCGGTGGCCGAGCGAGCAATCACGCCACGCCGCGCCCAGGTAACCGAGCAAGCTGCGGCGGCGCCGCTTCGCGCACAAATCGCCGAGACGCAGCTCGACCTCGAAGACCTCGCGATCGACCGCGCCGGAGAGATTCCGATCGGCGTTCAGCTCGCGTGGGCGCTGCGCGCGCGCATCGGCGACGGTCGCCTTGCTCCCGGGCGCCGCCTGCCCGGCCTGCGCGAACTCGCGGAGATGCTCGGCATCAACGCCAACACGGCGCGCGCTGTGTACCAGCGTTTGGAGCAGGAGGGCCTGATCGACAGCCGTCAGGGCACGGGCACGTTCGTGGCGAGCGCCGCTCCCGAGCCCTCGGCCGTGGGGCAGATAGCCGCCGATGCCGCACTTCAGGCGCGCCGCACGGGGGTCGATCCGCGCGAGGTTGCCGCCGCGCTTTACGTGTCGCGCGAACCGTCGGACGGCGAGGCTGGGCAAGCCCCTGGGGTACCGGCGCCCGCGGCCGAGCGGCGCCGCGAACTGCGTGCCCAGATTGCCGCACTGGAGCAAACACTGTCGGAGCTTCAGGCACGCCACCCGGGATTGATCCCGACGCCCTTGCAGCAGGTCAGGCAGGCCGGCCCGCGGCTGTTGAGCGCGGAGGAGCTGGAACGGGTGCGAACGCAGCTCGTGCGACGCTTGGCGGAAGCCGAGCCGCTGCTGCGCGGGACGCAGCGAGACTCGCGGACGGCCGCCCACGAAAGCCTGCATGCCTCACTTGCCGCGACTGAGGCAGCGGAGCCCGGACAGGTCGAGCCAACGCCCGCCAAGAAGCAGCCCGCTCCGATAAAGCCCGCTCCCACCAAGAAACCCGCGCGCCCGCGCGCGCGCACGCGTCCGTCCACCGCCTGATCGGCGGGACACACGCGTCTCACCCCGGGCTGCATTCGCCCGTGCCGACCATTCGCTCGGCGCCGGCGAGCACCTTTGCCACGGTCGCGTTGGCAACCCCATAGCCGCCGGCGGGCCCACCGCTGGTGGTGCTCGCGAACACCGTGGTGAGCACGCGCCCGTCGGCGCTGACAACCGGGCCACCGGAGTTGCCCGGGCGCACGAGACCGCGCAACGGTGTGAGCAGGCGCGAAACCGGCCCGCGACCATAAGCGTTGTCGGTCACGATCTGCTGCGTGGTGCCGATGCGCCCCGGAAGCGCGTCGAACGGTCCGTCCTCGGGATATCCGAGAATCGCACCGGCACTACCCGCGAGCGGATCGGCGGCGAGCCGCAAAGACGGGAGGCTCAGACCGGGGACGCGCAGGATCGCGACGTCGTCGGTGGGGTCGAACGCGATCGCGTAGGCCGACAGGCCCGGTTCGCGACCTTCGACCTGGACGCTCGTGTCCTGCTCACCGGCGACAACGTGCGCGTTGGTGACGACCACACCTGGGTCTGCAACCCAACCCGAGCCCTCGATCTCAAGGCCGCACGCGGTGCCGATCACTCGCACCACGCTGCGCGAAGCGGCGCGCACTCCCGGCTCGTGCGCGATCAGCGGCGGCGGCGGGCCGACGCTGGGAAGCGGGCCCGCCAGGCGCGGCAAGGGGTCGAGGCTCGCGAGCACGTTCAGCACAGACCCGCTGGGAGGCAGCAGCTCGTTGAGGTCGCGCAGGATCGCCGAGTGCTGAATATCGCCGCGCAACTGGGCGCTGGGTGCGGTTTGCAGCACCACCGCGGCCAGTATCCAAGCGATCGCCAACCCGAGCGTGGCGCTGAGCAGCGCGCCGAGCAGGCCGTCGAGCAAGCCCAGCCCGGGCAGCACGAGCACGCGACGCAGCCTCAAACCGACGCCCTCGAAGCCGGTCGCGAGGATCGCGCCGGCAAGCAGCGCCCCGATCAGGCCAAAAGCGGGAGCGTATTGCGAGGAGGATCCCTGAGAAAGCAGTAGAGGACCCAGCCTCGTTCCGAGGAATGCACCAATGGCGAACCCCCCAAAAGAGAGCACCGCGACAATGAAGCCGCGCCGAAACCCGAAGATCGCGAGCAGGGCCGCAAATACGACGATGATCCAGTCGAGCTGTGTCACTGCTCATGTTCTACCGTGCCGCTACGTGATCGACGTCGGTCGGCATAGCAACTCCTGGCAAAAGACTCGGCGCCCACGACCGGCGGGTTCTCGCCCGTGAGCGCATCTTCACCACCGCCCGGGGCGCGTCGAGCGGCCGGATCGGAAGCTCGACCGTGAACGCGTCCCCCTCGCCACACGAGGCGCGCGTGATCGCGGGATCGGGCGGCCACAGCCGCAAGCGCGACCGCCGCGCACGACGAGCCAGGCCGATGATTGCGCTTGCGGCGATTGCATTCCTCCTCGGGGCGATCTTCGGGGCCGACCGCTCGGGCTCGGCGGCTCAGAGCGCCGCGGTGCAGTTTGTGCATGCATGGACGCATGACGACTACGCGACGATGTACGAGAGCATCGACACCGCCGCCCAGCGCGCAATCTCACCCACGACGTTCGCCGCCGCCTATAGAGCGGCCGCGCGTACAGCCACGACCACGAGCACGACGGTAGCCGGCACGGCCCACACCGAAGCGGATGGGATGATCGCGGTGCCAGTGCATGTGCACACGCGACTGTTTGGGGTGCTGGCGGAGAGCTTCCACGTCAAGGTACGCGACGAACCGGGGGGCTCCCGGGTGGTGTGGTCCCGGACACTCGTGTTTCCGGGACTGCGGGCGGGCGAGCGACTGAACAGGCGCACGACGCTGCCGCCACGAGCCGCGCTGCTCGCGCGTGACGGATCGGTATTGGCCGAAGGACAACCGAGCGGCGCCGGCACGCGCAGCTCGCCGCTGGGCGCCGCCGCCGACGCGGTCGTGGGCGAAGTCGGGCCGATCCCGGCTTCGCGGCTCGACGAACTCGAAGCCGAAGGTGTGCCGGCCAACGCGATCGTCGGCACCAGCGGGCTGGAGCTGGCGCTGGACAGTCGCCTGCGCGGCACGCCGGGTGGGGAACTGTTGGCGGGAACGCGCGTGTTCGCCAGCGCCGCGGCCAAGCCGGGCGCGGCGGTACGCACAACCATCTCCCCCGCACTCCAGCAGGTGGCGGCGACCGCGCTCGGAGGACAGCTTGGCGGAATCGTCGCAATCGACCCCGCCAGCGGGCAGATCCTGGCGGTGGCCGGGATTGGCATCGACAGCCTGCAACCGCCGGGGTCGACCTTCAAGATGGTGACCGTGACCGCCGTGCTGGAAAGCAAGGTGGCCAGCGAGCACACCGTGTTCCCCTACGCGACCTCGACGACGCTCGACGGCGTGAAGCTCGAAAACGCCAATGGGGAGGACTGCGGCGGCAGTCTCGCGCTGGCGTTTGCGGTGTCGTGCAATTCGGTGTTCGCCCCCCTCGGGGTGAAGGTGGGGGCACCGCGTCTGGTGGCAACCGCCGAACGGCTTGGCTTCAACCACGAACCGGGCGTGCCGGGCGCCGCAGAAAGCACACTGCCCTCCGCCAGCCAGATCCAGGGCGAACTGGCGCTCGGATCGACCGCGATCGGACAGGGCATGGTGTCGGCGAGCGCGCTGGAGATGGTGACGGTGGCATCGACGGTCGCCGACGGCGGTCTGCGTCCGGCGCCAACGTTCGAAGCGGACCGCGCACAGCTTTCGCGCCCGCGCGCGATGAGCGCGGCCACGGCACGCACCGTGCGGCACCTGATGATCGGGGTGGTACGCGAAGGCACGGGCACCGCGGCGGCGATCCCAGGCGTTGTCGTGGCGGGCAAGACGGGCACGGCCGAACTGGGCATACCCAACTGCCAGAGCAATGGCGAAAAGGGCTCAGGCGAATCCTCCGGCTCTGGCTCTGGCTCGGAATCGGGCTCGGGCGAAGAATCGGCCAGCAACGCGGGCTCCGAAGCGAAACAGAGCACCGAAAACTGCAGCACCGGACCGACTGACCCGAAGAACACCGACGCGTGGTTTGCCGCGTTCGCACCGGCACTGCACCCGCGCATCGCGGTCGCTGTGCTGCTCGTCAAAGACGGCGCGGGCGGCGAAACGGCCGCGCCGGTCGCCCGGCAGGTGATCGAAGCCGCGCTGCAATAGGCGAGCCGGGTGGTGCCGTCACGTCTAATGGGCGACGAAGTCGAAGTCGAAGTCGATCGATGGCTATACCCCAACCGCGGAGCGTAGGAGGAGGCGACGCTCTAGACGTCCAGCTCGGCCGAGGCCGTTTGCGTCGGGTTGTTCGGATCTATGATCTTGATCTCGATCGGACGGTTGTCGAGCGAGACGACCTTGATCTTGAAGAGCAACACGGCGCCCTGCGTGGGCCCGTTGGCGGCAACCGTGTCGAGCTCGGGGATGCGGCCTTTCGGCGGCACCAGCCCGGCGCGATAGGCGAATTCGTTGGTCAGCGGGGGAACGATCGGGGTGTAGACGTTTTCCTGCGTGTCACTGATGGAGATGTTGGTAGCCGCCAGGTGGGGGATCGACGTTTCGTTGTACACCTGCAGGAACACGGCAAACCACTCTTCGCCCGGCTGGAGCTTGGCCTGCGCGGGCGTGAGATCGGCCAGGTAGCTTGAGTCTTCGGTGTCGTAGGGGTTCAGCTCGCGCGAGAGCTGAACCTCGTAGATCAGCGGGCCAACGTTCAGGTAAGGAGCGTTCTGGCCGGACTCGCCGGCGTAGGTGCCGGTGGTAACGCGCGTGTGCGAGTTGTCCGAGCAGGCGCTGAGCGCGAGCGCGGGCACGAGTAGCACGGCGAGTAGCGCGGCACGTGGGATGCGGAGTCGGCGGGTCATGCGAGCGGGCAGTTTATCCGGCGGCGACGGTGATGCGTTCTCCGCGGCTCTCGCCCCGCTCGATGATCGAGCGCAGCCGCTTCAGGGCCTTGGTGTTCTTGCGCTTCAGCCAGGTGCGCCCACCCATCGCCTCGCGCAGCTTGTCCGATAGGACCGAGGTTTGTGTCTCCAGCGTGAATTGCACACGCGTGGCGCCGCCGGACGTCGACGCAAGCTCGTACACGCCGAGTGTGCGGATGCGGTTGGCCTTGCCTGTGCGACCGACCTCCACAATGCGATGTGGGCGCGAAACCTCGGCGAATGTAGAGTCGGCCCAGCTGAAGCGGTTGGCGGGGGCCTTCACGCGGAAACGGGCGCCGGCGCCACGGCCGACGGAGTCCTCGCGCGTGAGATGCCAGTCCACCAGGTAGTGGTCGGTGAACTCGGGGTGGTTGGCGATGTCCTGCAGGTAGTCGAACACCTGCTCGCGCGGGGCGCTGATGAGGATCGACACGGTGAGGGGGTCCACGGCGCGGGAGTCTAATGATCCCACTGGAGGGAAGGCACGGACGGACCCCAGTGCCCGGTGGGCCAGCACACGCGTATGCCCAACGGCCAGACGTGCCGACTCCAGCTGCGCGAGTGGGACTGGGCGCGCGACTGGGCGGACTACGCGGCGCGCGCGGTGAGGCGCACGGTGTGGCCAAGCTCGCTGTGGCGGACGATCTCGCTCGCGAGCGGCGCTCCGCGACGCATCTGGCTGCACAGCTCGCAGACGATGCCGGAGGAGCGCTCGTACATGTGGATGCGCTCCCCCACGAGCGGCGTGCGCTCGCAGTCGATGCAGCGATCGCGGTCGGCCGTGAGCGAGCCGACGCCGCGCACCAGTAGGAATCGCTCGAGTTGCTCGACGTCTTGGTGGGTGCCTGCCATGCCGCTAGGTTCGCCGCGCCCAGCCGCGCTCCTGCGCAAATCTTCACTGATATTTCGCACGTGTTCGTTTGCGCGGCGATACCGTGGGGTAGAAGTCGAAATAGGAGCCCGACGGCACCTCTCCGCAGGAGTAGACGCCTCGATAAACCAATCGCCAAATGTCGCCGCGAACGCCAAACTGCCCAGACCCAAACCGCATGTTCGCGCCATTGCAAGCCGATTTGACACGCTAGTTATGATTGCCACGAGATTCCACCCTGCAGACGATTCCCGACCCCTCGGGAACGAGAACGACGGGAGGCGCAGCATGGAGTCGCTTACTTCGGGAACGATGGCCGGGAGCGGGTCCTGGCGCTGCGAGAGGTGCGGGTATGTGCTGACGCTGACCTCGCTTGACGCACTGCGCGACTGCCCGGAATGCTCTAGCCGCGACTTCGTGCGGGCATCGCTGTTCAACGCTGCACCCGCGACCGGCGACGCCCGCGTACGACCCGACTTGCCGGAGGACCGAGAGTGGCTGGGCCGAGCCCGAGAACGACTGCTGGAGCCGGGCGAATATGTGCTCTACGCGGATGGCGAGGAGACCAAAGTGGTGGCGCTGACGCGCGAGTGGACTCGCATCGGACGCAGCCTGGCGGCCGACGTGCGCTTTGACGACCCAACCGTGTCGCGACGCCACGCGCTTGTGGTGCGCCAGCCGGACGGCGTCAGGGTGCTGGACGATCGCAGCCTCAACGGCGTGTTCGTCAACGGCGAGAGGATCGAGTGGAGGACGCTCAAAGATGGCGATGAGATACTCGTCGGCCGTTATCGCCTGACGTTCGTGAGCACCACAGCCGAGCACGCCGGAGAGCCCGACTCGGCTCGGCTGCAGACGCTCGGCTGAGCTCTGGCGAGAACCTCCGCGACAGGCTGAGTGCGACTCGGCCTCGTTGCACGTACTATCGCCGCCATGGCTCAGACGATCGCGGTGCTCTCACAGAAGGGCGGTACAGGCAAGACGACCACCGTGCGCACGCTCGCGGACGTGCTGCGGCGGGCGGACGTGAAGACGCTCGCGGTGGACCTGGACCCGCAGGGCAACCTGTCGGACTACTTCGACCTGCCGCCGGAGAGCGAGCCGACGATCGCGGATGTGCTCGCGGGCAGTGCCACCGCCGGCGAAGCGATCCACGAGCAGACGATTCCGGCCAACCTCAGTCTCGCCGAGTGCGAGCTGATGCTCGGCGGCAAGATCGGTCGCGAGATGACGTTGCGACGCGCGCTGGCGGAAGTGCGCGAGGACTGGGATGTCGTGCTCGTGGACTGCCCGCCGTCGCTGGGACTGTTGACGGTGAACGCGCTCGTCGCGGCCGACTATGCGCTGGTGACCGCTGAGGCGCAGTACTTCGCGCTGCAGGGTGTGGAGCAGGCGATGGAGGTGATCGAGGTGGCGCGCGACAGCCTCAACGACGAGCTGGAGCTGCTCGGCGTGCTGCTGAACCTGGCCGACATGCGCACGGTGCACTCGCGCGAGGCGAAGGAGTCGCTGAAGGAGCGCTTCGGCGAGAAGGTGTTCGAGACGGTTGTGCGCGGATCGATCGCCTATGCCGAGTCGGCGGAGCGGGCCATCTCGATCCTCGACCACCGGCCCGATCTCGGCGCGGACTATATGGCCGTGGCGGACGAAGTGCTCGAGCGCCTGCCGGGCATGGCGGATGCCCGCCAGCGCCTTGCGAAGCTGAGCTGAACCGCCCGAGCCGCTGACCGAAGCCGCGCTGAGACGCCGCGCTGCCCGGGCGCCCCGCGAAGCCGGGCCAAGCCCCCTTAGACCCTCAGCGCGCCAGCTGTGGCGTGGGTTGGCCGCGTTCGATCCGCCGCCGCTCGACGGCGGCGACCATTTCGAACTCGGGGATGCACGAGCCGTGCGTGCGCGAGCTATACGAGCTGCCGTTCACACCCGCGCAGGCCGCCGCGTGCCGCCTGGCGCTCGCCGGCGG
>DATNKN010000335.1:0-2010 GCA_035603375.1 Solirubrobacteraceae bacterium | reverse complement strand
CGTTCGCAATTTGAATCCGCCTAGCGCGCACTGACTCCATGATCGGAGCGGCCGCCGCTGCTTTTCGGTCAAGTGCCGTAGTCGCGTTCCTATAGAGTTCGTCGATTATCAGTTCTGCAAGATAGCCCGCAGTCTTTAATTCGTGGAAGCTCTGTGTGGCCTAACCTTGATCATATTCGAGCCATGTCGGAGAATCGACTGTAGTGGCCTTGGAATGCCACGGTTACCGTGGCGGTTGGTCCGTTGCGATGTTTGGCCACGATCAAGTCGGCCTCGCCGGCCCGCGGCGACTCTCGCTCATATGCATCTTCTCGATGCAGAAGGAGCACAACGTCTGCATCCTGCTCAATCGAATTGTGCACACTAATTCCGTTGGCGATGAAGTTGCTCGTCCCAGGCACTGTCGCGTCGTAAACGCATTGCTCACCGAGGCTCGTGACTGAGACGATCTCATCCCAGAAGACGTCGTTTGTGGCGACCATCTCAAGGTCGGCGTCGTCGAGAATCGCCGCTATCCGAGCCAGTCGAGCCCTGCTGGGTGCGTGCTTCCACAGGGTGCTGCCGCAGAACTGAGTGCCGAGGGCGGCGGAAAACTCACGGTGGCTCATCTGACGGTCCTGCAGAACGCCGCGCACCTGGGTCCAAACCTCCCGTGGCACGGTGTCGAGGTTGGTGTTTACTCGCAGCGGTCGCAGCATCTGCTGGCAGATCCCGGCGATGGTGCCTCGTTCTCCATGGACCCCGATGGCGTCCAGGAAGCGCAGCTGGTTCTCCGAGCCATAGATATACAGGTCATAGCAGACTCGGTAATCACCTTTGCGGACTTCCTTCACGCGGCTCAAGACGTTGAAACGCAACAGAAGCTGTGCAACGTCATCAACAAGCTGGCGGCTCGTCGATGCGTAATAGATGCGCGCCTGACCCACCTTGGCATCCCACCATACGCATCCGTCGGTCGCCCAGAGGTGGCGCAGGAACAATGCCAGCTTCGGCCTGGGCAGCGAGAATATCTCTTTGGGGACGAACTTCTCATGGCTCCGGAGGCCGAAAAGGCCCAGTGAGTCGAGCCAAGCAGCGATCGGGTTGCGTTTGCCGTGGGTCAGATGATGCGGCGACGGCAACCGAAGCGACGTGCACCGCGCAGCCTCGTGGTCGTCGCGAACGGCGGTCACTCCGAAGTGCGTCGCAGCCGATGCCACGGCGGCGAGGTTAGCCTCATCCTTGCTCGCGTACCTGATCGGCTGATTCCTGACGAACGACCCGTCTCCGATGAGGTGCCCAAGCAAGATGACCTCTGGCTCGGGCAGGTCGATCGGGCATATCGGCTCCGGCACGCTGCGCGGGACAGCGACCCGCGAGCCTGGCCCCAGGTCGCCGAGAGACCGCCAGCCGTCGTAGGTGAGGAACGGGTGGTTTGCTGTGGCTTCAACCTCGCGGCCCGACCTCAGCCGCACCCGGAATGCCTCCTTGACGCCGCTGGGGAACGCGTGCGTCAGTGTGCGAGGTATCAGTCGCAGCCGTTCGTCGAGTGACCACACGGGGACGTCCCGCGCGCCGGAACTAATCAGCTCGCCGAGAGTGATCTCGCTGCCGGTGTCGGCGCGCAGGATGCGCGTCCCAAGGGTCAGGCAGCCCGACTCGCGCAGGTCTGCCAAAAGCGGGCGCTTGTCGGTTCGCTGCTCGGGGCCGCGGTTGAGCTGGGCGACGGCCACGACGGGAACGTCGAGCTCCTTGGCGAGCAGCTTCAGTTGGCGCGACATGTCGGAGACCTCTTGCTGCCGGTTCTCCACCCGCTTCGGGGAGCTCATCAGCTGCAGGTAGTCGATGATCACCAGGCGCAGGTCGTGCCGCTGCTTGAGCCGACGGCACTTCGCCCTGATCTCCATCATCGACATGTTCGGCGAGTCGTCGATGAACAGCGGGGCGTCCACGACCTCGCTCATCCGCCGGGCCAGCCTGGTCCAGTCGTCTTCGCTCATCTGGCCGGTCCGCATGGAGTGCAGCGGGACC
>DATNKN010000061.1:0-6386 GCA_035603375.1 Solirubrobacteraceae bacterium | reverse complement strand
GTCGGGCGGCCCGCCACGAGGCTGGCGCGTGCCGCCGTACGTGTTGGTCTCGCGCCGGCCGACCTGCGCCCGCCGGTGCGTGCTCGACGTTTGCCGAGCCTGGAGCCCGCGCCGCCGGTTCGCCACCGCGCCGTGCGCGTGCTCTCGCGGGTCGCGCTGCTTGCGACTTCGCTCGCCGGTATCGCGCTCGCCTACCTCGCGCTGCAGAAGATCGGCGTTACCAACGTCGCCGCCAGTCTTGTCGCATCCAGCCCCGGGCTTGTGGCGGCGGGTGTGGGGGTGATGTGCGCGTCGATGTTCGTGCGCGGCATCGCCTGGCACGCGATCCTCAAGGCCGCGCCGACGTGGCGCCCGGCGCGACGTCGCGACGCGCTGCAGGGAACGTTCATCGGCGTTCTGATGTCGGCCACGTTGCCCGCCCGCCTGGGTGAGCCCTCGCGTGCGCTGATCGTCGCGCGTCGTGTTGGGCGCGCACGCGAAACGTTGCCGGTGGTGCTCGGCACGATGGTCTCGCAAACATTGCTCAATCTGCTTGCGCTCGCGATCCTCGGCACGGTGATGTTGTCGAGCGTGAGCTTCGCCGGCAAACATACTGATGCGCTGCTCGCGGTCGGGCTCGCGCCGCTTGGCGTGCTCGTAGTGCTGTTGCTGGCCCCGGTGCTGGTTCCGCCGGCGGCGGTCTCGCGCTCGCGCCGCCTGGGGCGGCTGCTGGCGAATGTGCGCGGCGCGCTCGTGCGTGTGCGCGCGGGCTTGCGTGTGTTTCGCAACCCTCGCCAGGCAGCCGTGGCGACTGTGCTGCAGCTGTCAGCGTGGGGGCTGCAATGGCTGTCGTGCTGGCTGCTACTGATGGCGCTCGGGCTCGACAGCAAGGTTGGCTTCGGCGCGGCGGCGGCGGTGCTGTTCGCCGTCAACGTCACCGCCGTGATCCCCGCCACGCCCGCCAACGTTGGTGTGTTCCAGGCGGCTTGCGTGGCGGTATTGGCCGGCGCCTACCACGTGCCTACCGCCGACGCGCTGGCTTACGGGATCGTGCTTCAGGCTGTCGAGGTCGCGACCGCAGTCATCATGGGCACGCCCGCGCTCGTCAACGAGGGCCTCTCGTGGAAGGACGTGCGCTTGCGCACGATGCACGTCTCGCAAGTGAAGCTGTCGCCACTCCCAGGAGCTTCCCGCCGGGCGCCCTCGCGCATTCAGTCGTGAGTGAGGCTTGGGTCTACGTGCTGCGTTGTGGAGATGGGTCGCTCTACACCGGCTGGACGAATGACTTGAATCGGCGCATTGCCAGGCACACGGCTGGCAAGGCAAGTCGCTACACCGCGAGCAGGTTGCCGGTCGAACTGGTTGCGTCGTGGTCGATGTCCGATCGAAGCTCGGCGATGCGCGAGGAGATGCGCATCAAGCGGCTGCCGCGCACGCAGAAGCTCGCGCTGGTCCAGAGTGCCTCGGCTTAGGCTCGGGTTGTTGCCGGCTGATCCTCTGCTTCAACCGCGCCTTCGGGCGGGTCGTCGTCGTCCAGCTCGCCGAACAAGGACGGATCTCGGTAGGAGCCCTTGATCACGTCATCGGGTGAGCCCTTGGGCAAGAGCCTGCCCTGGCGCGTGCCGAAGTAGATCGCCTGGGGGTGGTGCGCAATCAGCGCGAGTGTGGATTGCTCGGGGATCGGCGCGTACCCGTCTGAGATCCTCATGCCGATCTGCTCCAGCCCGAGCAGCTGCTCGACCTTCAGATGCTCGGACTGCTCGGGCACGGCCGGGTACCCCCACGAGTAGCGCCGGCCCTGCGTGCTCGGGATGGCGAGCATCTCGCGCACCCTGTAGTGCAGCCACTCGGCCAGGCCCTCGGCAGTTTGCACGCCAAGGCCATGCACGTAGAGCTGCTCGGCGAACTCGCCGTCTGACTCGAGCTTGGCCATCAGCTCGGTTACCTCCGAACCGACCGTCACGGCCTGCACGGCAATCACGTCGAGCTCCGCGGGCGGCCGGGTGGGTGGGGATCCGATCCCCGGGCGGAAGAAATCGGCCAGGCAGATACGGTCGCCCTTCGGCTGGCGCGGGCACACGAACCTGGTCAGCTCGCTCGCCGGGTCGGCCGACTCGAGTCCGCCGTCCGGATCGACCGTGCGCGGGTCTAGCACCACGATGTCGTTGCCCTGCGCGTAGCAGGGAAAGAAGCCGAGCAGCGCGCGCGGATGCAGGTAGTCCTGCTCTGCCCACATGCGCTCCAGGCGCGGGCGGAAGTTCTCGTCGACCAGCTCGCGCCACGCCTCGCCCTTGACGCCTTTGCCGCCCCAGTGCAGCTTGAAAAGCACGTGCGTGTCGAGGTGGCTGTACACCTCGCCCATGTCAACCGGCACCTCTCTCACACCCCACCATGGGGGTGTGGGTATGGGGTCGTTCGATGTGACATTCGAGCGCACTGTGTCATCAGCGAAGTTCAGCTGCTCGGCGGGCTCCTCGCCCTTTGCTCGAAACTCGCTCGCGCCCGCCCTGAGCTTCTCGAGCAGCGCCTCGTGGGCACCCGCGTCGATCAGCTGGTCCATCACCGACAGCCCCTCGAACGCGTCCTTGCAGTAGAACACGCCGGGTGTGTACTGCTCGTCGGATTCCTTGCCGCCCGGGTAGAGCGCGCGGTAGGAGAAGGCGCGGTTGATCGCGGCGCCGCCGATCAGCACCGGGTACTCCATCCCCTTGGCGTGAAGCTCCTGGATGCAGGCGGGCATCTGCTTGCTCGTCGACACGAGCAGCGCGCTGAGACCGATCGCGGTCGCCTCGTGCTCCCGTGCCGCGTCGAGAATCGTCTGGATCGGCACCTGCTTGCCGAGGTCGATCACCGTGTATCCGTTATTGGTGAGGATCGTGTTCACCAGCGACTTGCCGATGTCGTGCACGTCGCCGAACACGGTCGCAAGCACAACTGTGCCCTTCGTATACCCCTCGATCTTGTCGAGGTAGTTCTCCAGGCGAGCGACGGCCTTCTTCATCACCTCGGCGGACTGCAGCACGAACGGAAGGATCAGTTCACCGGCGCCGAACTTATCGCCGACCTCCTTCATCGCCGGCAGCAGCACCGTGTTGAGGGTCGGCACTGCGCCGATCTTCTCGACCGAGGCGTCGATCCAGTCCTCCACGCCCTCCTTGCGGCGGCGCAGAATGTGGAAGTGCAAGGCCTCCTCGGGCTCCATGCCCTCGGTTGGGTTGGCCGTCGTCTGCGCCTCCTCCTCACCCTTGGACTCGAAGTGGGCAATGAACTGCTCTAGGGCATCTTCGCGGCGGTTGAACACGAGATCGTCGGCCAGCCCTCGCTCCTCGTCGCTTATCTCCGAATAGGGCGTGATGTGGTTGGGGTTCACCATCGCCAGGTCGAGGCCCGCCTCGACGCAATGGTGTAGGAACACCGAGTTGAGCACTGCGCGCGCGCCTGGTGAGACGCCGAAGGACACGTTTGAGACGCCCAGCGAAGTCTTCACCCCTGGGATCTCAGCCTTGATGCGCCTGATGCCCTCGATTGTCTCCACCGCTGAGGGTCGCCACTCCTCATCGCCGGTCGTGAGCGTGAACGTCAGGCAGTCGAAGATGAGTACCTCTGGGTCGAGCCCGTGCTCGTCGCAGCACAGCTCCTTGATGCGCTGGGCGATCTCCACCTTGCGCTGGGCGGTCTTTGCCATCCCGACCTCGTCGATCGTAAGCGCGATCAAGGCAGCGCCGTGCGCAAGCGCCGTCGGCACCACGCGGTCGAGCTTGTCCCTACCGGCCTCCAGGTTGACCGAGTTGACGATCGCCCTGCCCGGAATCTGCTCCAGTGTCCGTTCGATCACCTCCGGCTCGGTCGAGTCGATCTGGATCGGCGGCTCCTGCGTCAATGAGATGCGCTTGGCGAGCTGGCGCATCTGCTCGTCCTCGTCGCTGCGCTCGGTCAAGGCTACGCACAGGTCGAGCACGTGCGCGCCGCCGGCGACCTGGTCCTCGGCGATCTGCACCAAGCCGTCGTAGTCATCGGCCAGCAGTAGCTCCTTGGCCTTGCGCGAGCCTTGCGAGTTGACGCGCTCGCCGACCATCGTTGGGCGCGGCTCCTGCACGAGCGGGGTAGCGGCGATCATCGAGGAGAGGTGCGGAGCGCGCGGGGCGGGACGTTGCTTGACAGACCTGCCGGCCACGCGCTCGGCTATCGCCCGGATGTGCTCGGGTGTGGTGCCGCAGCAGCCGCCCACGACGCCCACGCCGTAGCGCTCGACAAACTCTCCGAGCGCCTCCGCCAGCGGCTCTGGCTTCTCCGGGAAGATCGTCTCACCGTCAGGGCCCTGCAGCGGCAGGCCCGCATTGGGGATGCACGCGACCGGCACTGGGCAGAACTCGCCAAGGAAGCGGATCGCGTCGCGCATGTCCTGCGGGCCGGTCGAGCAGTTGAGCCCGATCACATCAACCTTCAGTGCCTCGAGCGTGCACAGCACAGCGGAGATGTCGGTGCCGAGCAGCATCTTGCCGCCATTGGGCAGCAGCGACACCGAGGTGTGAATCGGGAGCGTCTTGCCCGTGCTCGCAAACGCGCGCCGGGCGCCGAAGATCGCGGCCTTGACCTCGAGGATGTCCTGGGCCGTCTCGATTATCACCAGATCGACCCCTCCATCGATCAAGCCCTCGGCCTGCTCGGCAAACACCTCCACGAGTTCCCCAAAGGAGATGGCTCCAAGGGTGGGATCGTCTGAGGCCGGCAGGAATCCCGTAGGACCAATCGAGCCCGCCACGAAGCGGTGCTCGCCAGCGGCCTTGCGCGCGATTTCCGCTGCCTTGGTGTTGACCTCGACCGTGTAGTCGGCAAGCCCCCACTCATCCAGCTTCAGGCGCGAAGCCTGGAAGGTGTCGGTCTCCAGCACTTCCGCGCCGGCATCGAGCATCGAGGCGTGCACCCCCTCGATCACGTCGGGGCGGTTGAGCACGAGCGCCTCGTGGCACTTTCCCTGCAGGCCGCCGTAGTCCTCGGGGGTGAGGTCGAACTGCTCGAGTGTGGCGCCCATGCCGCCGTCGTACACCACGACTTTGGTGTGCACCGCCTGCAGATAATCGCGTGCCATTCGCACGGATGCTAGCAGCGTTCGGCCCAACCTTGACACGGTCGTGTCAGGGTGAGCGTGAGCGGGTCTTTTCGTACTCCTAACGGAACCTAACGTGTGCAAGCGGTATCTGTGCGTCCGCGAAGGGTTTACTGGTTTCTTACGATGAGCACGATCGACTTGACACGCGAAGGAGCAGGGCAAGCCGGGCTTTTACAGGCCCCGGCCGTCCGTACCCTGCTCGACATCTTCGCCGCCACCGTCGAGTGCCACGGGGAGTGCACGGCCATCGACGCGGAAGACGGGGCGCTCACGTACAGCCAGCTTGCGCGTGCCGTCGAGCGTCTCGCCGGCAGGTTGCGAGCGCACGGCATCGGTCCCGGCGAGCGCGTGGGCATCCACCTGGTCAGCGGCTCCTCGCAGCTGTATGTCGCGATCCTCGGCGTGCTTTCCGCGGGCGCCGCCTACGTGCCCGTGGACGCCGACGATCCGCCCGCGCGCACTGAGGCCATTTGGGAGCAGGCGGGGGTGTGTGGGGTGTTGGAGGACGGCCTGCGCCTGCGGGTTGTCGAGGACGTTGAGGGGCGTGACGGTGTTGGGGGACGCGACGGCGTTGGGGAGCGCGAGAGTGCCGGCGGGGTGGTGCGGGAGTTCGTCGGGAAGCACGTGGGCGCCGGAGAGCACGTGGGCGCTGGGGAGTGCTGTCCAAGCGCCGACGACGACGCCTGGATCATCTTCACCTCCGGCTCCACCGGCCAGCCCAAGGGCGTCGCGGTCACGCACCGCTCCGCCGCCGCGTTCGTGGAGGCGGAGAAGCTCCTGTGGAGGGTCGGGCCCGAGGACCGTGTGCTCGCGGGCTTGAGTGTCGCCTTCGATGCCTCCTGCGAGGAGATGTGGCTGGCCTGGGGAAGCGGCGCCGCGCTCGTGCCCGCCCCGCGCGCGCTCGTGCGCTCGGGGGTGGACATCGGACCGTGGCTGGCCTTGCGCCAGATCACCGTCATCTCCACCGTGCCGACGCTCGCCGCGATGTGGGACGAGCACACGCTTGCTGGCGTGCGCCTGCTGATCCTGGGCGGCGAGGCTTGCCCCAGTGAGCTTGGCTGGCGTCTCGCGCGCGGGCGCGAGGTATGGAACACCTACGGCCCCACCGAGGCGACCGTTGTCACGACCGCCGCCCGCATCCTTCCTGAGGAGCCCGTCACTATCGGCTGGCCCCTGCGCGGCTGGGATGTCGCCGTCGTCGACGAGCGTGGCCTACCGGTCGCGGCCGGCGAGCCCGGAGAGCTTGCGATCGGCGGGGTTGGGCTCGGGCGCTACCTCGACTCGGCGCTCGACGCCG
>DATNKN010000058.1:0-3209 GCA_035603375.1 Solirubrobacteraceae bacterium | reverse complement strand
GGCGCGCTCCCGGCAGAGGTGGCTACCCAGCTGGTTGAGAGCGCAGAACCGGGCGATGGCATCGCGATCGAGACGGCGCTTAAGGCAACTCAGGCTCTGGGCGCCTCCGATCCGGCGGCGGCAGCTGAGCTGGCGGCGAAGACGCTCGATCTCACTCCGCTCCGCCACGCCCTGCGAGGTCCGCTGGTCGCGCAGCGGGTCGTATCACTTTTCGCAGCCGGCCTTGCGGAGGAGGGAAAGCGGTTCGCTGATTCTGCACTGCGGCAGGCGATGCCCGCAGAGGAGGAGGCGAGGGTACGTCTCAGCGTCACCGGCATGTTCGATCTTTCTCCGGAGGTCCGGGCGGAGAGCGCACGCGCTGGCCTCGCTCTTCCGTCTTTGTCCACGGATCTGCGTGCCGAGCTCTGGGCTGCGCTGTACCACAGCCTCAGCGTGGCCGGGCGAAAGCAGGAGGCGCTCGAGATCGAGCCGAGTGCACGCGAGGCCGCCTACGCGAGCACCAGCGAGGTGTGCCGGTTCGCGTTTGAGGTCCCGGAGTCGGGACTGATGTACCAGCTACTCGACTTCGGGCGCTCGCTCGAGATTCTCTTGGCGGCAGAACGCCGTCAGCTCGATGGGCAAGGCGACCCGCGAGCTCGTCTCGCTCACATGCTCCGAGCGTGGGTTCTCGCTGCAAGCGACCGGTACGAGGATGCGCTTCAGGCTATCGACTCCGGGGTGATCGCGGCTCAGCGGGACCGGCAGAACTGGGCGCTGCGCGTCTTCGAGACGACACGCGGCCGGCAGATGCTGCAGATGGGGAACTTCGCCGAAGCTGCGCTCGCGCTTGAAGGCAGATTCAGTCGTGAGGAGGCCCATCTCGTTGCCGGAGCGCTCCACGCGCCCTCGGTTGTCGCGCTCGGCACGCTGAAGATCCACACCGGAGACAAGTCCGGCGCGCTGGAGGTTGCCGAGATCGCGAAGATCATGCTGCAGGCGAAGGCACCTGGCGTCCGACATCATGCGATGTGGTATCTCGCGTTTCTCGCGCTGTCCCAGGGAGACCCGATGCAGGCGCACGCCTGGCTCTGCTCCTACGGATACGAGGAGCGGCTGTCGATGTACCCGCTTTTCCCGCACGAGGTCGCCTACGACGCCGAACGGGTGCGCATCGCCTCGGCGGTCGGTGACGAGGAACTCGCAGAACACGGTATATCGATCGCTGAACGGCGCGCGCGCCTCAATCCAGATGTCCCTTCGTGCGCTGCGGCAGCGGTGCACGTGCGAGGCATCTGGAGCGAATCCGCGGAGGATCTCGGGCGCGCGGTTTCGCTCTACCGAGGCGGACCTCGCCCGCTTGCCAGTGCGTCCGCGCTCGAAGACCTCGGCCGAGTGCTGGCGCAGCAAGGCCACAACGCCTCGGCAATCGCTGCGCTCGACAAGGCACTGACGATTTCGGCACGCGTCGGGGCGAGCTGGGATGCAGCACGTGTTCGGTCCCGGCTTCGCCGTCTCGGCGTGCGACGGCGAATCGCGAGAATCGATCGGCCGAAGACCGGCTGGGAGGCACTGACCGAAGCTGAGTCCCTGGTCGCGAATCTTGCCGCGCATGGGGGCACCAACCGGGAGATCGCCGACAAGCTCTTCATCTCCACACACACGGTTAATACTCATCTTCGCCACATCTTCGAGAAGCTCGGAGTCAATTCCCGTGTCCACCTCACGAGGCTGGTCGCGGGCCGATCGCTCCAGCCGCCAGCGGCTCCGGCTCCGGACGCCGATCGTGGGTGAGACCCGCAAGTCGCGGGGCTAAGGCCGGCCGTCGCATTGCGTCGACGGGCGCCTGGCCCGCGTAACTCGCCAGGTGGTTAACCAGCTGCACGCGGGATTGGACGCCGAGTTTCGCGAACACCCCGCGGAGGTGGGTGCCCACGGTGTTGATGGAGACGCCTAGGGCGGATGCTGCCGACTTGTTGGTGTGTCCCTCGCTGATGAGGGCTGCGACGCGCCGTTCGGCGTCAGTGAGGGAAGCCAGTCCGGTCGCCGGCGCAACCGCGGAAGACCATTTGGCGCGCCGGACGCCGGCGTCGCGCATGGCGCGCTGTACGTCGGCGCGGAAGGCTCGGGCTCCCATGTGGTGGTATTCGTCCCAGGCCCGGTCGAGTTGCGCAAGCGCTTCGGAGCGGCGGTCGGCGGCGAGCAGGGCGCGTCCGTAGGATTCCGCGCCGACGGCGCGCAGGACTGGCCGCGGGCTGCGGTCTAGGACGCCTGCGGCCTCGGCGAGGATGTCGATGTCCTGTTTGCCCAGTCCGCGCAAGTTGAGGGTGACGCCTTCGAAGCTGGCCACGCCGGGGTTGCGGGCGGTGTTCGCTTCGGCGACGTCGAGGCAGGAGGCGGTGAAGGTGTCATCGCCGGTAGCGGCACCGACCTGGTAGAACAGCCCGTTCCAGCACGGCCACAGCGGCCAGTAGCTGCGGCCCTGTTCTGCGCCCTGCAGGACCGGCCGCAGTGTGTCGCGTGCCGCGGGCAGATCGCCGCGGCTCGCGGCGAGCCAGCCGCGCATAACGGCGATGCCGGGGTTTCGAATGGCCTCGTCGGCGTCGGTGAGCGTATCGGCGAGCCGCAGCTGGGCCGCGGCGATCTCGGTCTCGCCGCGCAAGAGCGCGACCGCGGTGCGGATAGTGATCGCGTCGAGAAGATGCAGGCTGGTGCCCAGCTGGCGGCCAAGCTCGATCAGTGTGCGAGCGCCGGCGTCGGCGTCATCGAGGCGCCCGAGATTGAAGTCCTGCCACATCTGCGCGCAGGAGATGCCAGGCAGCAAAGCCTCGGTGGTGGCGCAGCTGGCGCAAGCTTGATCGAGCAGGGCCTGGGCGTGGTCGTAGCGGTCCACGAACTGCAGCGCGGTGATCTCCTCAGCGAGATAGGGCGCGCCAGTGAGGGCACGCAGCTCACGGAAATGCCGCAAGGCCTCCCGGTGGCGCCCCTGGTTGCGGGCTGCCTCGCCAGCGGCCTGTACCGCAAGGGTGAGCGCTTCCCGGTCGCCGCTGCCGCGGGCCTGCTCGACCGCGCTGGCCGCTTCTTTGGCAGCTGGCTCGCCGGGTAGCGTCCGGGTGCGGGCCAGCGCGTATACCGCGCGCAGCCGGACGGTGACCAGCGCGTCCAGGTCGCTGCAGCGCAGGGTCCGCTCGATCCTGGAGGCCAGGTCATGGACCCGTCCGCTCAGCCACAGC
>DATNKN010000049.1:0-2065 GCA_035603375.1 Solirubrobacteraceae bacterium | reverse complement strand
TCATCTCTCTCGGCAAGCTCCATCCCCGCCGCGACGGCCGCCGCGTCCTACTGCACCGCGACGATCTCGACAGCTACGTCGAAGGACGGACTACATGACCTGCCCGTCGTGGGCGTCACTCGTTGGCTTGGCGTTTTTGCTCGTCGATCGCTTTGGCGAGCTGCTGAAGGTCGGAGTCGAGCGCTCGCAGGAATCTTTGGACGGTAAGCCACTGGACGCCGCGTCTGCCTCGCTCGATCCGCGAGATGTATGTGGGGTCCATCTGGAGGCGCTCGGCGAGTTCCTCCTGGCTGATCCCGGCTGCGTCGCGCAGGCGACGAAGCGCCCTGCCGAGAAGGCGCAGCTCGTCATCGCGGTTGGGCTCGCTCATGGCTGTATTGGTATTCCGGGTCAGGTTGCTGTAAGCTCTGCGATACAGAAAATAGTTGGCGCCCGCGCGGGTAGGACCGCCGGGCGCCGTGGCACCGAGAGCGCAAACTCCCGGCGCGCGAGCCAAGCTAGCAGTCTGCCTGCTTGGCTTCCTCGCCCAGGGCAGTCCTCCCGGGGCCTCCAACCAAAGGAGGAGCCCATGAGCACCACCAATCCACAAGGAGTCCTGTCCTCGCTGATGGCCGAGGATAGGCCGTGGACCGTCGAGGAGATGATCCGCGAGAAGGGCAACCGCCTGGAGGTCGTGGACGCCATCGCCGAGCTGCACGCCGCAGGGCTCGTCACCCGGATCAACAAGCACGTGATTTGCGCCTCGCGTGCTGCCATCCGGGCGGACGAGTTGAGCCTGTGATGTCCGCCCGGCTTGCAGTCCAGCGTCGCCCCCATGGGGGCGACGCACGGCCGGGGTCGAGGCCGAGTGTTTGCCGGAAGGACGCCTGATGGCGGCAAAGATGGAGAAGACCCGCACGCCGGGCATCTACAAGCGCGGGAGTCGGTATGTGTTTGCCTACGGCGTGGACGGCAGGCAGCGCTGGGAGTCATGCCGCACGCTCGACGAGGCACGCCGGTCCAAGGCGGCGCGGGCAACCGACATCGGGCGCGGTGAGTTCGAGGAGCGCTCCCGGATCACGCTGCACGAGTACGCGCGCGAGTGGGTCGAGCGCTACCAGGGCACGGGTCGCAGAGGCTTCCGCGAGGAGACGCGCTCGGAGTACCGGGGGCTGCTCGACAAGTACGCGCTGAGTCATTTCTCCTCGCAGACCAAGCTGACCGAGATCACGCCCAGGCATATCGCGTCCTTCGTGGGCTGGCTGTGCGAACAGACGAGGTCGGCGGCGACGAAGGGGGATCCGGGTAGGCGGGTGCCGTTGTCGGACAAGACCGTGCGCAACGCGCTCGGGCCGCTTAAGGCGTGCTTGGCAACGGCCCGTCGGGAGGGGCTGATCCGCCACAACCCAGCGACCGACGTCGCGTTGCCTCACCGTGCGCGAGTGGATGACGACGATGACCGGCCACGGCCCTTTCCACGCATCGAGGCCGATGACGGCGAGCCGATCGAGACGATGGAGCTGGTTGTCGAGCGCGTCCACGAATCGCATCGACTCATGTTCGAGTTGCTTGCGGCTACGGGTCTGCGGCGCTCGGAGTTGCTCGTGCTCGAAGGTCGTCATCTCGCGCTCGACGGTGAGCGGCCGCATGTCAAGGTGCGCCAGCGCGTGCGCCGTCGCCGCGGTGAGGGACTTGTGATCGGCCCCCTCAAGTCCCGCTACTCCAAGCGCGACGTGCCTATCCCGTGCGCTCTCGCTGATCGCCTCCGCGCCCTCGATACTGCGCCCGACGACTTCGTGTTCTGTACGACCACGGGCACGGTTCTCGACCCGGACAATCTGGCGATGAGAGTGCTCGCGCCTGCGTGTAAGGCGGCCGGTGTCGAGTGGGCGGGCTTCCATACGTTTCGCCACACCGTCGCGTCGCGGCTGTTCGCGGAGGGGCGGAATGTGGTGCAGGTGCAGCGCTGGCTCGGCCATCACTCCGCCAGCTTCACGCTCGATCCCTACGTCCACCTGCTCGACAACGATCTCGGCGAGCCGCTTGAGACGGCTTCATGAGTCGGGTGAATATCGCGACAGCATCG
>DATNKN010000031.1:0-7803 GCA_035603375.1 Solirubrobacteraceae bacterium | reverse complement strand
CGGCAGCGCTCTGACCGACGAGCAGTTCACCGCGCAGGGCGCGCGGATCATGCCCGACGCCGCCGCGGTGTTCGCCGAGGCGGAGCTGGTGCTGAAGGTGAAGGAGCCGCAGTCCTCGGAGGTACAGCTGCTGCGCGAGGGGCAGACGTTGTTCACCTACCTGCACCTCGCCGCCGAGCCCGAGCTGGCCGAGGGCCTGCGCCGCTCCGGCGCGACGTGCATCGCCTACGAGACGGTCGAGGACGGCGAGGGCCACCTGCCGCTGCTAGCCCCGATGAGCGAGGTGGCGGGCAAGATCGCCACGCAGGCCGGCGCCTTCATGCTGGAGAAGCCGCTCGGAGGACGCGGCATCCTGCTCGGCGGTGTGCCCGGCGTGGCAGCCGCCACCGTGCTCGTGATCGGCGGCGGCGTGGTCGGCATGAACGCCGCTTTCATCGCGATTGGCATGCAGGCCGACGTGTTCGTGTTCGACCGCTCGATCGACCGCCTGCGCGAGCTGGAAGTCGCCTTCGGCGGGCGCGCCTCCACGGTGTATTCCTCGACGCTCGCGATCGAGGAGATGCTGCCTCAGGCCGACCTCGTGATCGGTGCCGTACTGATCCACGGCGACCGTGCCCCGCGCGTGATTACGCGCGCGCAGCTGTCGGGCATGAAGCGTGGCGCGGTGCTCGTGGATGTCTCGATCGACCAGGGCGGCTGCTTTGAGACCTCGCGCCCCACCACGCACTCCGACCCCACCTTCGAGGTGGACGGTATCGCGCACTACTGCGTCACCAACATGCCCGGCGCCGTCCCCATCACCTCCACGTACGCGCTCACGAACGCCACATTGCCCTATGCGATAGAGCTGGCCGGCGGGGTCGAGCAGGCGATCCAGCGCAGCAGTGCGCTGCGCTCCGGGGTGAACGTGCGCGCCGGGGAGATCGTTCACCCGGCGGTGGCGCACGCGCTCGGAGTGCCTTCCTTTGACTTCGATGGGGCGCGTTCGGGGCACATCGAACGAGCCCCAAATCCCCCCCAAACACAAGCCCCCAGAGCACAATAGTGAGAGTTCAAGGAGACGGCGAAATGGCCAACGGCCCACAAGTGCTGCGCAACCTGATCGCGGGCGATTCGTCCTTGCGCGAAGACGGGGAGACGATGGCGGTGCTCGACCCCGCTACCGCCACCGAGCTGTGGCGCGCGCCCGTATCGAGCGCCGAGGAGGTGGACAACGCGGTGCACGCAGCGCGCCGCGCGTTTGAGGATTGGTCGCGAGTCACGCCCAACGATCGCGCGCTCGCGCTGCTCTCGCTCGCGGCCGCCGTCGAAGCGCACGCCGACGAGCTGGCGCGCCTGGAGGCACACAACGCCGGCAAGCCGATCGAGGCGGTGCTGCGCGACGAGATCCCCGCGATGGCCGACAACCTGCGCTTCTTCGCCGGCGCCGCACGCTGCCTGGAGGGTCGCGCCGCCGGCGAGTACATGCAGGGCTACACCTCCTTCGTGCGCCGCGAAGCGGTCGGCGTGATCGGGCAGATCACGCCCTGGAACTACCCGCTGATGATGGCGATCTGGAAGGTTGCGCCCGCCATCGCCGCCGGCAACACCGTCGTGCTGAAGCCAGCCGAGACGACGCCCGTCACGACCGTGCGCTTCGCCGAGCTGGCGGCCGACATCCTCCCGCCCGGCGTGCTCAACGTCGTGATGGGCCCCGGCGAGCCCACCGGCCAGGCGCTCTTGGAGCACCCCGACGTGGACATGATCTCCCTGACTGGATCGGTCGCGACCGGCAAGCACGTTGCCCGCGTGGCCGCGGGCACACTCAAGCGCGTGCACCTGGAGCTGGGCGGCAAGGCGCCCGTAATCGTGTTCGACGACGTGAGCATGGAGAGCGCGATGGCCACGATCGCCGCCACCGGCTACTACAACGCCGGCCAGGACTGCACCGCCGCCACACGCGTGCTCGCCGGCTCAGGTGTCTACGACGACGTCGTGTCCGGTCTAGCCGCGCAGGCCAAGGAGCTGATCATCGGCGACACGCTCGAGCCCGACACGACGCTCGGCCCCGTCAACTCCGAGCGCCAGCGCCAGCGCGTGTCCGGCTTCATCGAGCGCGCGCCCAAGCACGCCGAGGTGGTGACGGGCGGCGTCGCCCCCGCGCGCCATGGCTTCTACTATGAGCCCACCGTCGTCGCGGGGCTGGAGCAGGGCGATGAGATGATCCGCGAGGAGATATTTGGGCCTGTCATCACCGTGCAGCGCTTCAGCGACGAGGAACAGGCAATCGAGTGGGCCAACGCCACGCGCTATGGGTTGGCGTCGTCAGTGTGGACGCGCGACGTGGGGCGGGCCCTGCGCGTCTCGCGAGCGCTGCGGTTCGGGTGCGTGTGGATCAACGACCATCTCCCCTTGGTGTCGGAGATGCCGCCCGGCGGCTTCAAGGATTCAGGGTATGGCAAGGACCTGAGCGTGTATTCGCTTGAGGACTACACAGTCGTCAAGCACGTGATGGCGAGCCTGGATTAACCCTTTCGCGGCCGTGCCAGCGTCTGATAGATCGAGACGAACTCGGTCTTGAAGATGTTGCGAGCCGAGCGCAGGTACAGTCGCCACACGCGCAGGCGCTCGGAGCCGGCGAGCTGCTCGGCGCGCACCAGGTTTTCGTCAAGGCGCTTGATCCACTCCGTCAGCGTGTCGTAGTAGTCCTTGCCAAACTCCTCCACGTGCTCGGTCACGAAGCCGGCGTGCTCCAGCCCCTGCTGGATGCGCGAGAGCTGCACCGGGTCGCCGTCGGGGAACACGTAGCGCTGGGTGAAGTCGCCGTGGTAGCCGACGCTCGGATACAGGTGTGCGATCCCATGGTTGAGCAGGCGCCCGTCCGGGCCGATCAGGCTCCGTAGTTTTTGTGCATACACGTCGATGTTGCGCTCGCCGACGTGCTCCACCATGCCGATCGACGCGATTGCGTCGTAGCGCTCGCCGTGCAGGTCGCGGTAGTCGGCGACGCGCACCTCGACCCGGTCGCTGAGCCCCGCTTCGGCGATCCGCCGGCGCGCCAGCTGCGCCTGGGGTGGAGAGAGGGTGATGCCGACACAATGCACTCCGTAGTTCCTGGCCGCGTGGATCACGAACGCGCCCCACCCGCAGCCGACGTCGAGCACACGCTCGCCCTCCTTCAGCGCGAGCTTCTTGCACACGAGGTCGAGCTTGGCGAACTGCGCCTCCTCGAGCGTCTTGGCGCCGCGCGAGAAGATCGCGCAGCTGTAGGTCATCGACTTGTCGAGAAACAGTTCGAAGAACTCGTTCGACACGTCGTAGTGGTGACGCACCGCCCTGGCGTCGCGCTCCTTGCTGTGGCTGCGCCCCTTGAGCCGCAGCTCGCCCTTGGGTGCGCGCGGAGGGACCGTCAGCCCGCACGCCCGCATGCCCGCGACGGCGATGCGGGCGCGGGTGGCCATGTCGATCTGGGGCTCCTCGAAGTCGTCGATCAGATCGATCGCGCGATCGAGGTCGTCCACCTCCAGGTCGCCCGCGACATACGCGCGGCCGAGCCCCAGCTCGCCGGGCGCGCGCAACACGTGCGCGACTGCCTTGGGCGAGTGCAGGATGAAGGTCGGCCCGTCGCCGTTGCCGCTTGTGGAGGGCAGCTCGCTGCCGTCCCAAAAGCGCACCCTGAAGCGGCGCTCGGGGAGCACGCCCGCAAGCTCGCGTCGCAGCGGCTCAGTGTTGGCGAGCGGCATCGGGCAGACCCTTGGCTATCTGGCCAGTGTTTCGCAAGTAAACAAGCGGGTAATTACGCATGGTGTGGTGTCTCGTCGCGTCGGCGCGGCGTGCTACCTTCCAGCGGCGAGCACACCGATGAGCACCCATTCTATCCAGCGTCCTCCAGCGTCTCCGCCCGCCCCGGAGGACGCCCATATTGAACGTCCCCGGCTTGACGGCCCAACGCCCGAGGACGTACAGCCCGCCGCCTACGAGAACCTGGACCGCTTCCTCACGGGGCTGATCACGGTCGGCCCGATCCTCGCGCTCGGCTTCGTCGGCTGGCAGCTGTGGGACGGCCTGCTTCACGGCTCGGACCTCATCGTGTTCGCGATCATGTATCTCTTCACGGCGCTCGGCATCACGGTCGGCTTTCACCGCCTGTTTACCCACAGATCGTTTAAGACAAGCCCGGCTTTGCGCTTCGTCTTCGCGGTGCTCGGTTCGGCCGCGATCGAGGGTCCAGTCATCTCCTGGGTCGCCGACCACCGCAAGCACCACGCCTTCTCCGACCGTGACGGTGACCCCCACAGCCCGCACGTGGATCACGGCACAGGTTTGCGCGGTGCCCTGCGCGGTCTGGCCCACGCACACGTCGGCTGGCTGTTCATCCACACCGCCCGCGGTCACCGCGAACGATACGCGCCCGATCTGATCGCCGACCCGGTCGTGTCCTTCGTCGACAAGACCTTCTTCGTATGGGCGATCGGTGGGCTCGTCGCGGCCTTCTGGCTCGGCTACGCGATTGGCGGAACCTGGACAGCCGGGCTGACAGGACTGCTGTGGGGCGGTGCCGTGCGGATGCTCGTGTTGCACCACGTCACCTACTCGATCAATTCTCTGTGCCACTTCTTCGGGCGGCGCAGCTACGACACGGGCGACCATTCGCGCAACCTCGCCTGGCTCGCGCCCTTCTCCCTGGGCGAGGCGTGGCACAACAACCACCACGCTTTCCCCACCTCCGCCTTCCATGGCTTCAGCTGGCGCCAGTTCGATATCTCGGCACTGGTGATACGGGCCATGGAGCGCGTTGGGCTTGTATGGGACGTGGTGCGCGTAACGCCAGAGCGCAAGGCAGCAAAGAGCTTCGCCGCCTGAGCACCGGTCGGCGGCGCCATGCGCCACTCCTCGGGACGTGAGGGGAGTCCGTGCTACGGTCTCCCTACGGATGACAAATGTCATCCGCGAGGTTCTTGTCTTTGTTGGTGCTCAGTAGGGGCGCGGATGGGGCCAGTACGAATCTCCCTTCCGCATAGCGGCCACAGGGCCGCGACAAAGGAGCATCACAACATGAAGTCCAGTTCTTTCGCCGACCTCGGCGTGTCCGAGGTCGTCTCCCGCGAGCTTGCCTCGCGTGGCATCGACTCGCCCTTCGCCGTCCAGGAGATGGTTATCCCCGACGTGCTCGCCGGCCGCGACGTGCTCGCCCAGTCGCCCACCGGCTCGGGCAAGACCCTTGCTTTCGGCGTGCCCCTGGTCGAGCGCCTGAAGGACAGCGATCCCCGGCCGTCGGCGCTGGTGCTGGCGCCCACACGCGAGCTTGCCCTGCAAATCGTCGAGGATCTGCGCGCGATAGCCCATATTCGTGCGCTCTCGATCGCCGCTGTTTACGGCGGCGCCGGCATCGTCAAGCAGGCGCGCATCGCTGCCCGCGCGCACATCCTGGTCGCCACGCCCGGGCGCTTGCTCGATTTGATCGACCGCCGCGAGATAACGCTCAAGCAGGTGCGCCTGCTCGTGCTTGACGAGGCCGACCGGATGCTCGACATGGGCTTCCGCCCGGTGGTCGAGAAGATCGTGAAGATGACTCGCCCCGAGCGCCAAACGCTGCTGTTCTCGGCCACGCTGCAGGGCGAGGTCGGCAAGATCGCGGCCGCCTTCACAACCAACGCGGCTCGCCACGAGCACGCGCACTCGCAGGAGCGCAAGGGCGATGTGGAGCACCGCTTCGTGTCCGTCTCTCACGAGGGCAAGGTCGATCGGCTCGTCGCCGAGCTATCCGAGCCCGACCGCGGGCTGACGCTCGTGTTCGTGCGCACCAAGCGCGGCGCCGACCGGCTCGTCAAGCGTCTGGCCGCCAGCAGCGTGCCGGCTGTCGCGATGCATGGCGACAAGTCCCAGTCTCAGCGCGAGAAGGCGCTCGCGCGCTTTGAGAGCGGACACGTCAACACGCTCGTCGCCACCGATGTGGCCGCGCGCGGCATTGATGTGTCTGGCATCACCCACGTCATCAACTACGACATGCCCGCCACCCGCGAGGACTACGTTCACCGTGTGGGCCGCACGGCGCGTGCCGGCGCCTCGGGCGTCGGCGTCACGTTCGTACTGGGCGAGCAGGCGCGCGAGTTCGCCGGCATGGTCGGCGGGCTTGGGCTGCAACGCGAGCTGGAGCTGGGCGGCTTTCCCAGCGACTCGACGCGTCCCGGGCAGGGCGCGCCACACGGTCGGGGGCGCAATTCGCGCAATTCGCGCAACCGCAATTCGCGCCGCTCGCGTTCGCGGGTCGGCTGAGTCTCCTCGCGCCGAGCGCCGTTTCAGGCGCGCGCCCGCTGGCAGCACCCCAGCGCGGATCGGGGCTTGGGCGTACGCTAAGCCGCATGCCAGGCATCCCGTCAGGCGTCCCGCCGGTGCGCGAGATCCTCGCCGGTCGCTCCGGCGAGGAGATGGCGCTCAACGATTCCTACCTCAACCCCAAGTTGGGGCGGATCGTGCGCACGCTCGGGTTCGACAAGCATTGGGTCGCGGGCGAGGGCGCGCACCTGATCGACGCAGGCGGTGAGCGCTACCTCGACCTGCTCAGCGGCTACGGCGTATTCGCGATCGGCCGCAACCACCCCGAGGCGATTGCCGCTGTGCGCGACACGATGGACGCGCACACCGCCAACCTGCCCCAGCTCGGGGTCACGCTGCTGAACGGCGTGCTCGCCGAGCAGTTGCTGGCGCGCGCCCCCGGCTCGGTCGCGGCGATGGTGCCGGCCAACAGTGGCACCGAGGCGGTCGAGGCCGCGATCAAGATCGCTCGTGCCGCCACCGGACGCTCGCGCATCCTCTTCGCCGAGCACGCCTTCCACGGGCTCACGCTCGGCTCGCTGTCGCTCAACGGCAACGAAGAGTTCCGCGAGGGCTTCGGTCCGCTGCTGCCGGGCTGCGAGGCGGTGGGGTTCGGAGACATCGATGCGCTGGAGCGTGCGCTTGCGCACGGCGATGTTGCGGCGTTTGTCGTGGAGCCCGTACAGGGCAAGGGCGTCAACCTGCCACCCGACGGCTATCTGCTCGCCGCGCAGCGACTGTGCCGCGAAGCTGGTGCGCTGTTCGTCTGCGACGAGGTCCAGACGGGCCTGGGGCGCACCGGTCGCTTCCTGGCGCTCGAACACTGGGGCCTGGAGCCCGATCTGATCTGTTTGTCGAAGGCGCTGTCCGGTGGGCTCGTGCCCGTCGGCGCGGTGCTCGTCTCGCGCGACGCTTTCGACCGTGTGTTCGACGGCATGGAGCGCGCCGTTCGTCACGGCTCCACGTTCGGCGGCAACGATCTTGCCGCAGCCGCCGCGCTTGCCACATTGCGCGTGCTCGACAGCGAGGGCTTGGTGGAGCGCGCCGAGCGGCTCGGGGCGCTGCTGTTAGAGCTGACCCTGCCCCTCGTCGAGCGCTACGAGGTCGTCTCCGACGTGCGCGGCCTCGGCCTGATGTGGGCAATCGAATTCGGGCCACCCGAGGGTGGCGCACGGCGCTCGATCTACAACGCCGCCGAGCGTGCCCAGCCGGGCATCTTCTCCCAGCTTGTGGTTGGGCCGTTGTTCCACGACCACCGCATCCTTTGCCAGGTTGCGGGACATCGCATGAACGTCGTGAAGGCCCTGCCCGCGCTTGTGGTCGAGGAGGCCGAGATCCGTCGTTTCGCCGGCGCCCTGGAGGACGTCGTGGCGCGCGCCGAGCGGGTCCCACGGGCGTTTTTGCGCTTCTCTGTGAGCATGAGCCGGCGGGCTTTCGCGGCGCGCCGCTAGCACTTCGGGGAGGAGGGGAGGGACGGGGAGGTAGTGAGTGAGTGAGGGAGGGAGGGAG
>DATNKN010000465.1:0-2351 GCA_035603375.1 Solirubrobacteraceae bacterium | reverse complement strand
TGGTCCTGATCCCCTCCTATGGGGCCTTTGGATCGGCCTGGGCCACGGTGGCGACCGAGATCCTCACGATGACCCTCATGCTGAGCACCAGCCTGCACAAGCTGCACCTGCGACTGTCACCGTGGAAGCTGTTGCGCACCGTGGCGCTGGCCACCGCGATGACCGGCGTGATGTTCCTCGCAAGGCCACTCGGGCTATTCCCCGCCGGTATCCTCGGCGTGCTGTTCTACGCCGCCGGCCTGCTCGTGACACGGATAGTCAACACGGAGGATTTGCGCTCCCTACGAGCTGAGCGGGCTTGAGGGTACGATCCGCGCTCGATGCGCGTTCTGTTCTTCAACGAGGGCAACCTCGGAACGCACGTCCTGGGACACGCACAGCTCGATGCAGCGTTGCGCAGCGGCCTTGAGAGTCAATCCGACGTCGAGGCCCGCTTCGCGTCGCTGAGCCCGATGAGCCGCCGAGCGGAAATGATCGCCGGGCATCCGCTGAAGCCGTTGGCGAGCGCCGGGCTTGACTTCCAGACGCTGCGGTGGCACCTCGTGGAGTCCACTCGAGCTCGCGTCCAACTCGACCGCGAGCTGGCGGCGTGGCCCACGGATGTCGTGCACGTGTACAGCCACGCGATCTCCTTCGGGATGATCGCGACGATGCGTCGAGTGCCGGTGGTGCTGGCGACGGACACCAGTACCTATGACTGGTGGGCGATGCCCGCCTGGCGCCCCACGCAACCCTATGCGCCGCTCACAATCGCGCCAAGTCGTGTGCTGGAGCGGCGGGCCCTGCGAGCGGCAGCGCTGGTGCTCGCAAGAACCGCCTGGACACGCAGGACGCTCGAACGCGAGGCGCCGACGGCGCGTGTGGTCGAGTACCACCCGGGGATCGACCTGAGTCGCTATCGCCCGGTCGAGCGTAGCGAGCGCCCACGCCCCAGGGTGCTGTTCGTGGGCGGGCGCTTTGCCGAGAAGGGAGGCGAGGATCTGCTTGCCGCGCTTGGCGAGGGAATCGGGCGTGACGTCGACGTCGATATCGTCACACCCGCGCCCGTGCCGGAGCGACCCGGCATCCGTGTTCATCGGCTGATGCCGTCCGATCCGCGTTTGCTGGATCTACAGCAACAGGCGGACCTGATGTGCCTGCCGACCTACGGCGACACCAATCCGTGGGCCGTGCTCGAGTCGATGGCCTGTGGGACTCCGGTCATCTCAACAGATGTCGGCGGCATACCTGACATGCTCGGCGGCGGGGCCGGGGTGATCGTTCCCCACGGAGATCGGCGCGCCCTGGGAGACGCTCTCCGTGCTCTGCTTGAGAATCCCGATCGTCGCAGCGAGTTGGGAGGGCGTGCGCGCGCGCGTTGTGAGGAGCATTACGACGCCCAGCGCCAATTCCCGATCCTGATCGAGCACCTTCGCAGCGCCACCGTCGGCAGGGCCCGAGGGCCTACAGTCATGCCCGGGCTCTGCCGATGATGCGACTAGCATAAGCCCCGTCCCACACCCGCGTGCGTCGTTCCGCGCTCGGTAATCGCTGGCCGGGCAAGACCTTGGCCGCGGCAAAGGCGGCACGACCACAGACGGCACGACAGAAGGGAAGATCAAGTGGGCAATACGACGTTGGTCACCGGCGGCAGCGGCTACATCGGCGCGCTGCTTGTCCAGGAGCTGCGCGAGGCTGGGCGCGAGGTGCGCGTCCTCGACTCGCTGCTGCACGGTCAGGAGGACATCGCCGCCGAGCAGGAGCGCGCCGGAGTTCAGGTGATTCGAGCCGATGTGCGCGACGAAGACGCGCGCAAGCGCGCTCTGAGCGGCACCGAGGCGGTCGTGCACCTAGCCGCGATCGTCGGCGACCCCGCCTGCGCGCTCGATCCCAAGATCTCCGACGACGTCAACGTCCAGGCCACACGTGCGCTCGTCGCCGACGCGAACGACGCGGGCGTGGAGCGGCTGGTGTTCGCCTCCACCTGCTCAAACTACGGGCGTATGGCCGACCCGAACGTGCCTATCACCGAGGAGGGCGAGCTGCGCCCCGTTTCGCTGTACGCGGAGCAGAAGGTCGGGATGGAGCAGCTGATCCTGAGCGGCGGCACGGGCGCGACCAAGCCCACGTGCCTGCGCTTTGCGACCGTGTACGGGGTCGGGCGACGGATGCGCTTCGACCTGACCGTCAACGAGTTCACCCGCGAACTGTGGGCCGATCGCGAGCTTGAAGTCTTCGGCGAGCAGTTCTGGCGTCCCTATATACACGTGCGTGACGCCGCCCGCGCGGTACGCACCGTGCTCGAGGCCCCGGCCGAGAAGGTCGCCGGCATGGTCTTCAATGCGGGACGCTCGGGTGAGAACTACCGCAAG
>DATNKN010000322.1:0-3027 GCA_035603375.1 Solirubrobacteraceae bacterium | reverse complement strand
ATGCTCGCGAGCATCGGCGTCTCGGTGTCCCACGATCCCGACGCCGACCCTGAGACGCTGCTGCGCGAGGCGGACGTCGCGATGTACCGCGCCAAGCGCTCCGACGGCTATCGGCTCGAGCTGTTCGACGAGAGCTTGCGGCGCGAGGTGACGGCCCATCTCGACATCGAGCGTCGCTTGCGCGACGCGCTGCCGCGCAAAGAGCTCTCACTCGTCTATCAACCCCTGTTCCCGCTCTCCGGCGACGGCGCGATCGGCTGCGAGGCGTTGCTGCGCTGGGACACGGGCGAGGACGAGCCGATCGGTCCCTCGACGTTCATACCGCTCGCGCAGGAGAGCGACTTGATCGCCGAGATCGGCGACTGGGTGCTCGACACTGCGTGCGCGCACGCCGCTCGCTGGCAAGCACCCGCCCAGCGAGTGGCGGCCTTCGTCAACGTGAGCGCGCGTGACCTCACCGAGCTGGACCTGGCGACTCGCGTCGAGCAGGCGCTCTCGCGCCATGATCTCCCCGCCGAGGCGCTGTGGCTCGAGGTGAGCGAGAATTCGATCCTGCGCGACCCCGAGCGCGCGAGGGCGACGCTTGAAGACGTGCGCCGCCTGGGTGTGCGCATCGCGCTCGACCGGTTCGGATCGGGCGAGGCGCGCCTCAGCTTGCCAAGCACGCTGCCCGTGGACATGATCAAGGTGGACCGCGCCCTGATCGCGGGGTTGCACGAGGACGAGAGCAAGCGCGCTGTCGTCCTCGCGCTCGTCGCGCTAGCCCGAGCGGCCGGTTTACAAACGGTCGCGGTCGGGGTCGAGAACGACGTGCAGCTGCGGATGGCACACGAGCTTGGTTGCTCGATCGCGCAGGGCTTCCTGCTGCATCCACCCTGCTCGCCCGAGCGAGTTGCCCTGCAAGCGCCTCGCGCTGTAGGCTCGCTTGCACGATGGGGGCCTCTCGCGCGTCTTCACAAGCGTCCCTGAGCGACACCGAAGGGCAGAAGCAGGCGGCGGCGCGCGCGGCGGCGGCGCTCGTGAGCGACGGCGATCGAGTCGGACTGGGAACCGGCTCGACGGTAGCTCACCTACTGCCCGCGCTTGCCGCGCGCGGTTTCGCGCTGCACTGCGTTGCCACATCCCCCGCTACCGAGCGCTTGGCGCGCGAGTGCGGGCTCGAGCTGCACGAGCTAGACGAGCTCGGCCGGCTCGACATAGCAATTGACGGTGCCGACCAGATCGATCCGCGGGGGTGGCTGGTCAAGGGTGGTGGCGGCGCCCACACGCGCGAGAAGATCATCGCCGCGGCGGCTACTCGGTTTGTCGTGATCGCCTCCGCCGAGAAGGCCGTCAAGGTCCTGCGCCCGCCGGTGCCGCTCGAGATCCTGCGCTTTGGCGCTCACACGACCCTCGCCTCGCTCGGCAACGCGGTCCCGCGCGATGTTCCCCCGAGTCCCGACGGCAATCCGATCGCCGACTACTTGGGCCCGGTCGACAGTCCGCGCGCACTGGCAGAGCGACTGTCGTGCACTCCGGGGGTCGTCGAGCACGGCCTGTTTGCACCGGAGATGGTCAGCGACATCCTGATCGCGCGCTCCGACGGCGTCGAGCATCGAGTGCTCGATTAGCACTAGCCTAAATAGGGAAATATAGGGTTACGAATTAGCGCAATTTCCGTAGAAAACCCTAGCGTGCTCCGCATCGTCTTCTGATGCGAACCAAATGAGCTTGGGCGAGGATCGGTTGTGAGCCACCACGGTAAGCGCGACCCCGTCCAGGATCGAAGGAGGACAGGATGCCGTATATCTTTTGTGAGTCGTGCGGCGAGGGGTCATATAGCAACGTGACCAGCTGCTCCTGCTGCGGGCGGCCAGCGCGACTGGCCCGCCCGCGCCGATTGGTTCCGCGCTCGCCCGAATTCGAAGGGTCCTCGCATGGCCGTGAAAAGGTTGAGGTCGAGGTGCGCGAGCTGCTCTATGGGCCCCGCTCGCGTGCTGTGCGACTGCGCCAGGGTTGAGGGACAGACGGTGGGCGAAGCTCAGCCCGATCTGGGCATCAGGGCGGCGTAGCGCCGCCTAGAGCAGAGCGGCACGCGCTCACCTGAGCGACACCGCTGGCGAGTTCGCTAGGGTCAGCGTGGACAAGAGCATCTTCCAAGCGCTGTCCGGCTTGAGCGCGATTGCCGGAAAACCCCTACCCCGACATGCGGCATAACACGGTTATTCACAAGCTCGGCCCGGCTTAGCCTGCTGACGTGAACGCTCCAGCCCCCGCTTCGAGCACGCCAGCCACTGCCTCACTCGGCTTGCACCCCCACCGCTGGCTGGTGCGCAGCCTGATCGGCGTAGCCACCGTGCTCGGCATCGTGGCGATCTTCGCGGTGTGGGCCAACCGTCAGCTGCTCGACAACAGCTACTGGACGAGCACGAACACGAAGCTGATCGAGAGCCCACCGATCCGCGAAGCGGTGTCGGGCTATCTCACCGAACAGCTCTACGCGAACGTGGACGTGGCGGGCGAACTGAAGAAAGAGCTGCCAAGCGAACTGCAACCACTCGCCTCACCGGCTGCGGGAGCGCTCAAAGACGTGGTCCAGAAGGGCATCAACCTGCTGCTCGAACGCCCGCGCGTGCAGGAACTATGGAGCAAGGCCAATAGCATCACCCACGCCGAGTTTGTGCGCCTGATCGAGAACAAAGGCAGCGTCGTGAAGCTGCCCGGCGGCGGTGCGGTGGTGCTCGACCTGCGTCCGATGCTCGGCGAAGTCGCGGAAAAGGTGGGCGCCCCGGCGAGCTTGGTGGAAAAGATCCCACCAAAAGTGGCCCAGCTAAGGATTGTGAAGTCCAACCAGCTGAAGACGATGCAGGATGCGGTCAACCTGCTGCGCAGCCTCGCGTTGGTGCTGCCGTTGCTGGTGGTGGCGATGTTCGCTCTGGCCGTGTATCTGGCGCGCGGACGACGCCGCCAAACGCTGATCGAGGTCGGCGCGGCGTTCGTCGGGGCGGGTCTGGCGGTTGTAGTGGTGCGCGGGATCGCCGGATCGAA
>DATNKN010000460.1:0-2565 GCA_035603375.1 Solirubrobacteraceae bacterium | reverse complement strand
GGCTGTGGGCATGGTCCGGGCTCGCGTTGGTGCTGCTCGTCGCGCTCGGCCTGCGCCTGTGGGGCATACGGGAGGGCTTGCCCTACGTCTACAACATCGACGAGGCCGGTCATTTCGTGCCCAAGGCCGTCGCGATGTTCTCCGATGGGTTGAACCCGCGCTACTTCGTCAACCCGCCGGCACTCACCTACGCGCTGCATGTCGTGTTCGACCTCTGGTACGGGGGTGGCGAGGGGGTCAAGCACGAATACGGACTGCACCCGGGGGAAGTGTTCCTGCTCGCGCGGGTCACGGTCGCGCTGCTCGGCACCGCCGCGGTGTGGTTGCTCTATCTGCTTGGAGCGCGCCTGTTCGACCGGCGCATCGGCCTGCTCGCGGCCGCGATCGAGGCGGTCGCCTTCCTGCCGGTCTCCTACGGTCATCTTGCGCTCAACGACGCCGTTACGCTGCTGCCGCTGACACTCTCGCTTTTCGGCAGCGCCGGCGTGATGCGCCATGGGCGAAAGCGCGACTACGCGCTCGCCGGCATCGGCCTCGGTCTGGCCTGCGCGAGCAAGTACACGGCCGGCATCGCGATCGTGCCACTGACCGCTGCCGCCGCGGCGAACTACCTCGATTCGATCGATCCGGCGCGTGGTCAGCCGACGCCGAGCCACCCTGAGCGTCGCGTTCTGATCGGTGTCGCGCTTGCCGGCGCGTGCGCGCTGGTCGCGTTCTCGATCGCCAATCCCTACGCGCTGCTGGACTTCAAACTGTTCTATTCCGAACTGGTTCATCAGTCGAGCCTCTCCGACGAAGCGCAGGGCAAGCTCGGCGCCCCTAAGGAGATCGGGATCCTCTACTACCTGTGGTCGTTCACCTGGGGTCTTGGCTGGGTGCCCGCCCTCGCGGCGCTTGGCGGCACCGTCGCTATCTGGCGCCGCAGCGCTCGGATCGGCTGGCTGCTGGTGCCCGCGGTCGTCCTATTCCTCGGCTTCATGGGCCTACAGGACCGCTACTTCGGCCGCTGGCTGCTTCCGATCTTTCCGATCGCGTGCGTGCTGGCGGCGTTCTTCGCGCTGGAGCTTGTCCGTGCGGCGATTGCTCGCGGTCGGCCCGCGGGGGTCGAGGGGAGTATGTCGCCAGGCGCTTCCAGCAGTGTGCCGGCGACACCGACGTCGAGCGAAGGATCGCGGGCGGGTCGAGTCGTGCTTCTCTCCGCGTCCCTGCTTGCCGTCGTGCTCCTGCTCGGCCAAGGACTCCTCTACAGCGCACACAACGACATCGTGCTCTCGCGCGCCGACACTCGCAACGCGACGCGTGCCTGGATGGTTGCGCACGTGCCGCGCGGCACGCCGATCGTCGTCGAGCCGGTCGTGCTCGATTCGTGGATCGAGGAAGGCGCGAGCGCCTCGCGTTCCGATCGCTGGCTGAAGTATCCGGCGCTACAGTCGGATATTGCCCCCGACGGTAGCCTCGCCCCGCAGTCGATCCACACGGTCGCACTCGAAGATTACGAGACGACCCTCTCGCCAGCACTGATCGGCTGGTATGAGCGCCTGGGCTATTGCTGGGTCGTGAGCGGCTCCACCGAGTCCGGCCGGGCGCTCGCCGATCCTGGCGCCGCCCCGTTCGCGAGCGCCTACTACCACGCGCTGGACAGCCAGGCGGAAGTCGCCTATCGCGCCTCGCCCTACTCGCCGGGGAGTCGTCCGCCGGGCTTCAGCTTCGACTGGTCCTTCGACTATTACCCGCTCTCCTACG
This sequence comes from Solirubrobacteraceae bacterium, assembly GCA_035603375.1. GTDB lineage: Bacteria > Actinomycetota > Thermoleophilia > Solirubrobacterales > Solirubrobacteraceae > Palsa-744. The sequence continues at coordinate 822 of DATNKN010000460.1, read as the reverse complement.
AGCGTCCCGGGCCGGAAATGACCGTGTATCGCCTGCGTGGAGGGCACTGCGCGCGAACCGCGCGGTAGTCGCGCCCGACCGCGCCCCACAGCACCTCGCGGGCCACGCTTTCGGGGCTTTCCCGCGGCGACCCTTATCCTGGGTAGAGCGATGGCGATAACCACCGACACCGACCGAGCGCACCTCACACGCGCAATCGAGCTGGCCCAGCAGGGGGCGGGCGAGGTCAAGCCCAACCCGCGCGTCGGCGCGGTCGTGGCGCGCGACGGGGAGATCCTCGGCGAAGGTTGGCACGAGCGCTACGGCGGGCCGCACGCCGAGGTCAACGCGATCGAAGCCTGTGGACCGGTCGATCTCACCGGCGCGACCCTGTACGTATCGCTGGAGCCCTGCTGTCACGAGGGCAACACGCCGCCGTGCACCGATGCGATCCTGCGCGCCGGTATTGCGCGCGTGGTCGTGGCCTCCGACGATCCGACCGAGAAGGCATCGGGCCGGGGACTCGGGATCCTGCGCGACGAGGGAGTGGAGGTGGTCCTCGCCGACGGAGAGCTGGCAGCGCGTGCGCGCCTGCTCAACCAGGCGTTTCGCAAGCACGCGCGCGTCGGACGCCCGTGGGTGCTGTTCAAGTCGGCGATGACGCTCGATGGCAAGGTCGCCACCCGTGCCGGAGATTCGCAATGGATCAGCGGGGAGGAAAGCCGGCTGCTCGCACACACCTGGCGCGCGTCGGTGGACGCCGTGGTCGTCGGCATCGGCACCGCGCTGGCAGACGATCCACAGTTGACCGCGCGTCCCGACGGAATCCCAGCTGAGACGCCG
>DATNKN010000442.1:0-4865 GCA_035603375.1 Solirubrobacteraceae bacterium | reverse complement strand
GGCCGGTCCTTGCATGCAAGGACCGGAACAGGGCCGCGCATGCGCGGCCCTGCCATCCGGCGCATGCGCCGGATGGAACAGCAACGACGACGCTCACCGATCGCGGCCGCCGCGTGTCTGGTCCATCAAGCTTCGGGGGTCTCGCTTCTCGCCGAGCCGGCCTGCAGGGCGGTCTGGATCAATTCCGCTCCGGTGGGTGTGCGGTCGGGGTCGAGCAGCCACTGCAGGAGCAGCCCGTCGAAGATCGCGATCAGCAGCGACGCGACGACGCGCGAGTGGGGGACAGTGGCCGGGCCATCCAGCGCCTGCAGCAGCGCGACGACGTTCTCGCGGGCGCGCTCGTAGCTCTCGGCCAGCGCGGCGCGGATCTCCTCCGAGTGCTCGGCTTGGGCGAGCGCCTCGATGAAGGCGCGGGCAAGCGGGCGGTTGCGCTCGAACGTGCCCGGCAGCTCCGCCGCCACCCTCGTGAAGCGTTCGAGCTCGTTTGCGTCCTCCAGTTCGAGGATGACGTCGGCAACCTCTCTGAACCAGCGCTCGAAGCCCTCGATCAGGGCGGCGTTGAGCAGTGTCTCGGTCGTGCCGTAGTGGTAGCCGATCGCGCCGAGGTTGGTGTTCGAGGCGGCGACGATGTCGCGCGCGGTCGTGTGCGCGTAGCCCTTCTCCTGCAGGCATTGCAGCGCTCCCTCAAGGAGCGCCTCGCGGTTAGATCTGGAGTTCATGGTGCATCGAGCACATCATGGGACAAATGTATGATACAAATGTACCATGTCGAGCGATTCGCCCCCGGGCCCGGCGTTGCCGAAGATCGTCCAAGGCCTGCTCTTCGTCTTCAAGCCGCTGGAGTTCCTCGAGCGCTGCCGCGCGCGCTACGGCGGGATCTTCAGGCTGCGCCTGCCCGCCGAGTACGGACACGTCTACTATCTCTCCGACGCCGATCTGATCGGCAAGGTGTTCGCGGGCGACGCGAGCGTCATGCACGCCGGCGAGGCCAACGCCGTGCTCGAACCAGTGACCGGTCCCCGCTCGGTACTGCTGCTGGACGAGGACGAGCATCTGCGCCATCGCCGGATGCTACTGCCGCCGCTGCACGGGCGGGCACTGGAAAGCTACGCGGGCACCATCGCCGAGATCGCGACCAGACACTTTGAGCAGTGGCCGGTCGAGGAGCCGATCAGCCTGCGTCCACGCTTTCAAGCGATCACGCTGGAGGTCATCACCGAGGCTATCTTCGGAGAGGCGGGCAGCACCAGAGCGCCGGAGCTGCGGGTTCTGCTCGACGGTTTGTTCGAACTGAGCGCCGCGAAGATCCTCCTGTTCGGCTTGAGCCGATTGCTGACCGGCGAGGCCTCGCCGCGGCGCATACGTCGTACACGCGCAAAGATCGACAGCCTGCTGGTCTCAGAGATCGAGCCGCGCCGCGCCAACCCCGATGGCAGCGGCATCCTCAGCCTGCTGCTCGAAGCGCGCGACGAGCAGGGCGAGCCGCTCTCAGACACGGAAATCTGCGACGAGCTGGTCACGCTGCTGCTGGCGGGCCACGAGACAACCGCCACCTCGCTCTCCTGGACGGTCGAGCGACTTGTGCGCCATCCGCGGGTACTGCTTGAGCTGGAAGAAGAGCGTGCCCGGGAGGAGCACGCCTATCTGGATGCAACGCTGAACGAGATCCTGCGCGTGCGACCGGTGGTGATGGACGTCGGGCGGCGACTCACCGAGCCGGTCGAGCTTGGCGGCTACCTGTTGCCCGCCGGCAGCTACGTTCTGCCCTCGATCGCGCTCGTGCACTCGAGCGCGGAATACCACGATCAGCCGATCGAGTTTCGCCCCGAGCGGTTCCTCGGCGCCAAGCCCTCAGGGTCGGCATGGCTGCCATTTGGCGGCGGTCGACGGCGCTGCCTCGGTGCGGCGTTTGCAATGCTCGAGATGAAACTCATCGTCACGCTTCTGCTGGAGCGCTACACGATCGAGGCCCCACGCTCGCAGGACGAGAGTCCGCGTTTGCGCGGGATCACCCTGGCGCCCGCCCGCGACTGCGAGGTCATCCTCAAGCGGCGTGCTCACCCCGTAGAGAGTGACTGAACCCATAGCGGTGGCGGCCGTCGCCCCGGCACCTCACGGGGGCCCGGGTAGGCCGAGCAGCTGCACGACGGCGAACAGCAGGATCAGCGAGCCGATCCCGATCAGCGCGTAGCGGGCCTGGCGCATCGGGAAGTGGCCGCTGATGCCGACCAGGAACAGCACGGTCGCAAGGAACACCGTGTCGCGCACATACTTATCGCTGGTGGCACCAGCCGCCGTGCCACTTGCGAAGCTCGCGTCCGCCTCGGTGTCCTCCGCGTTTGCCTGCGCTTCCTGGGGAATCACGTATTGGGGCATGTACGACGGCCCGGGCGGCGCGTTTGGGTTGTGGGCCGGGTCGGTGGCCAGCCACGCATAGAAGGCGGGGCGATACCCCGGGCGCAAGCGCTTCTCCGCGAGCAGTTCAGCGCCATGGTTTTTGGCCGTGAACGCGCTGAACCACGCGTTGAACGACACCGAGTCGAGCGTGCGCAGCTGGAGGGCTTCGAGGTCGGCGCGGTTGGCCTTGGTGCGTGCGGCCGATGCTTTGGCCAGCTCCACCGAGGAGTGGGTGCTCCACTTCGCGGCGGCATACCCCGAGTAGGCGGCGAGCACGGCGACGAGCGACAGCAACAGCGCCTCGAGCACCGACAGCATGCGGTCGCGGCGATCCTTCTCGTCAGCCTCGGTGGCGTGTTTGTGCTCGCCGATCTCTTTGCCCACCTCGGCGGCTGACAAGCCCTCGGCCACGTGTCACACCCGCCGGTGGAGGGTTGGGTGGGGGTGAGCAACCATTGTCACGGCGGTCGGCCGCGTCCACTGCGAATGCGCGAGCATCGTCGTACCTGGTGGGGGGAGCGTCTGCTCGGAGCTGACCATCGGCGGCATTCTAGTTCTGAGCGCAGCTAGAGCATCGTTTGCTGACCAGGAGTCAAGGTTCGCACCTCGACATTTGGCGCCCGGAGCGCAACGTGTTCGACGAACAGGCGCGGCGGCTCGGAGAGGCGCTCGCGGTGGTGGCGGCCGAGGCCGATCGGGCGTAGCGTTCCCCAGTGCACCGGAATCGCGATGCGCGGCTGTATCAACTCGACCGCACGAGCCGCGTCGAGTGGGTCCATGTGACCCGGACCGAGTTTCGCGCCCCATCCGGCGATCGGCACCAGCGCCACGTCCGGCGAGGGGGAGAGGTCGGCCATACCGGCAAACAGCTCGGTGTCGCCGGCGAAGTAAACCGTTTGTCGGCCGCTCACCAGGTAACCCAGCGGCTCGGCTCGCGGGGCGCCGGGGCGGCGAGCATCGTGGTGGGCCTCGACCGCGGTAACCGTGAGCGCGCCGACCTTCGCAGACTCGCCGGCGCTCAGCTCGCCGGCACGCGTAAACCCTCGGCGCTCCAACCATGCGCCGGCGCCTGCCGGAACGATCAGCGGCGTGTCGACGCCCAGGCGCCGCAGCGAGCCCAGGTCGAGGTGATCGTGGTGCAGGTGCGAGATCAACACGGCGTCCGGATCGGCGGCGACGCTCGCCTCGACGGCGGGCACCTGGCGGCGCAGGTGCACGACGCCACCCCGCAGCAACGGGTCGGTGAGCACGCGCACGCCCTCCAGCTCGATCAGCACGGTGGCGTGGCCCAGGAAAACGATACGGTCTGCGGCTGTGCCCGAACGCTGGGCACCTACCGCGCCATCGACCATGGACGTGAAGGTAGCAACACGATGCAGCCGGCGAGTGACCAGGGCAGCAGCAGGCGACGTTCGCGCAACGTGCGAATGCTGGTCGGGCTGGGCGCGCGGGTGCTGGCGATGCTGGTGGTGCAGGCGCTCGCGCTCGTGCTGATGACCGCGCTGCTCTCGGGCCGCGATTCCCTGTCGTTTCGCGCCGCGCTACTCGTCGCGGTGGTCATGGCGATCGTAAACGCCGTGCTGTGGCCACTGCTGATACGCGTCGCCCTGCCACTCACGATCGTCACGTTCGGGCTCGGCTCGCTGGCGCTCAGCGCCGGCATGGTCGCGCTCGCGTTCTACGCCGTTGACGGCAAGACGCCGTCGTTCTGGACAGACGTCGCGATCGCATTCGGCCTGGCCCTCGTCTCGACGCTCGTCACGCCGCTCCTCGACCTCGACGGCGACGCTCGCAATCTGCGCGTGGTCCGCCGCCGAACGCGACGCGCTCGTCGCGAGAATCGCACCAGCGTTCCCGGAGTGATCCTGTTCGAGATCGACGGGCTGGGGGAGCAGGTGTTGCGCGAGGCGATCCGCGACGGGCACACCCCCACGATCGCGCGCTGGCTGTCCGACGGCACACATCGCATGCTTGGCTGGGAATGCGACCTCTCCTCCCAAACGGGCGCGAGTCAGGCCGGGCTGCTGCTCGGCAGCAATTGGGACATGCCGGCCTTCCGCTGGTATGAGAAGGAGTCCGGCCGCACGATGGTCTCCAACCATCCCGCCGACGCGGCCGAGATCGAGCGTCGGCGCTCCACCGGCGCGGGCCTGCTCGCCGGCGGGGGAACGAGCCGCGGGAACATGTTCTCGGGGGACGCCCCTCGCTGCACCGCGACGATGAGCGTGATTCGCGACCGTTCCCGATCAAAGGCCGGAGATCTGTTCGCCTACTTCTCCGACCCGTACGGGTTCATGCGCACAATCGTGCTGTCGCTCGCCGACATCGCACATGAGCGCGTGGCGGCTTCTCGCCAGCGCCGGGCGGGCGCGGCCCATGTCGAGCGGAAGGGCTTCTACCCGCTGATTCGAGCCGCGATCGCGGTGGCGATGCGCGACCTCGTGACGGCGCTGCTGATGGCCGACATC
>DATNKN010000409.1:0-6041 GCA_035603375.1 Solirubrobacteraceae bacterium | reverse complement strand
GTCGGAGATAGTTCGAGTAGCCTGGCGCCGTTGGCGATGTCTTCCGTCGTGCAGCGGGCGATGCTCAACGCGTGGCCCCACTCGTGCCAGGCCGTGCGGGCGACGAGCTGCTCGAAGGACTGCTCTTCCAGCTCGGCGAGTGCCGGATGTCGAGCGTTGAACACGACGATGCGCAGGTCTGGAACCCAAGCGGCGAGCGCGGGCTCGAGTCGTCCACGGGCCTGCTTGCCGAGCCCACGGTGTCCGGCCGACCGCAGAAGCCTGTGAACTGGCACTCCGAGGGTTTCCTCGACAACCGTCCACTGCGAGGCGCCGACCTCCTCCAGCGGCTGTCTATGATCGGGCGGCAGTTCCGCCCAAGCCATCTTCACCGTCTTCGCTGTGCGCTCACGCGCGGTGTCTGTGGGTTGTTCGCCTTTTCTTGCCACACTCCCTCATCCGACCCTCGGGGCGAAGCGGGACAGGTGTTGGCTGTCAGGCGGGAACGCCTCGCAAATCCCCCAAATCCACAATCCGCCTTTCGCGGTGGGACCCGTTCAGGAAGGCACGAGCGCGTTGATGCCGGTCATTGCGCGGCCGATGATCAGCTTCTGGATCTGGGAGGTTCCCTCGTATAGGGTGGTGACGCGCACGTCGCGGAAGTAGCGCTCGACGGGGTGGTCATCTACATAGCCGGCGCCGCCGTGCACCTGGATCGCCGTGTTGGAGCACTCCACCGCCGCCTCGGTGGCGTGCAGCTTGGCGACTGAGGTCTCCAGGGTGTTCGGGCGGCCCTTGTCCTTGAGGAAGCCCGCGCGATACACGAGCATGCGCGAGGCGTCGGTCTTCAGCACCATGTCGGCGATCATCGCCTGCACGAGCTGGAAGCTTGCGATCGGTTTGCCGAACTGCTCGCGCTCCTTGGCGTATTTCACCGACTCCTCCACACAGCCCTGGCAGATGCCCACGCAGCCGGCCGCCACCGAGTAGCGCCCGGAGTCGAGCGAAGACATCGCCACCTTGAAGCCGTCGCCAATCTCGCCGAGCATCTGATCGTCTGAGACCTCCACGTCTTCGAGGGCGATTGAGGCGGTGTCGGAGGCGTGCAGACCCATCTTGTGCTCGATCGTGCTCGCCTGATAGCCGGGCTGATCGGTGTCGACCATGAAGCACGCCAGCCCCCTGTGGCCCAACTCGGGGTCGGTCTGGGCGAAGATCAGCGCGACCTTCGCATAGTTGCCCATCGAGATCCACATCTTCGCCCCGTTGATCACCCAGCCGCCGTCGGTCTTCTTCGCGCGAGTGCGCTGTTTGGCGGCATCCGAGCCTGTGTCGGGCTCGGTCAACCCGAAGCAGCCCAGCCACTTACCCGAACACAGCTTTGGCAGGTAGTGCTGCTTCTGCTCCTCGGTGCCCCATTTGAGGATCGCGCTGCACACGAGCGAGGTCTGCACCGAGATGACCGTGCGCACCGACGAGCAGCCCCTGCCGATCTCCTCCACCACGAGGCCGTAGGAAAGGTAATCGAGGCCCGCACCGCCGTACTCGCGTGGCACGATCGCGCCGAGATAGCCCTGGTCGGCGATCTTCTTGACGATCTCCAGGTCGAAATGGTGGTTGCGCGCGTTCTGCTTGGCCTGCTCCACGATCTCCTTGTCGGTGAACTCGCGCGCGGTGCTGCGGATCAGCTCTTGCTCGTCGGTCAGGTCGAAGTCCATGTCTCTCCTAGCGGTGGTCTTGCGTGTAGGCGGTCCAGGATATGCGCGGCCGCACGCTAGCGAGCCTTGGGCTCCAACGATCCCAGCTTGGGCGTGCGCCAGGAGGCAGCCAACCGTTTTTCGAGCTCGCCGGCAAGCTCCTCGATCTTGATGCGATCCTGGGCCAGCGAATCGCGGTCTCGCAGCGTGACGGTCCCGTCGTCGATCGACTGGTGGTCGACCGTCACGCCCCACGGGGTGCCGATCTCGTCCTGGCGGCGGTAGCGCTTGCCGATCGAGCCGCCCTCGTCGTACTCGCTCTGCATACGTCCGCGCAAGTCCTCGTAGATCTCGCGCGCAAGCTCGGGTTGGCCGTCCTTCTTGACGAGCGGCATCACCGCCACCTTCACCGGGGCAAGACGCGGGTGTAGGCGCAGGACGGTGCGGGTTTCCGGTGGCTTGCCGCCCTTCTCCGCCGAGCTGTCCTCGGCGCTCGCGCTCTGCACGACTTCCTCGTCGTAGGCATCCACGAGGAACGCAAGCGTCGCCCGGTCGGCGCCCGCGGCCGGCTCGATCACATGGGGTATGTAGCGCTCGCCGCTCTGCGGATCGAAGTACTCGAGCTTCTCGCCTGAGAACTCGGCATGCTGTTTGAGGTCGAAGTCGCCGCGGTTGGCGATCCCCTCCAGCTCCGACCAGCCGATCGGGAAGAGGTACTCCACGTCGCTGGTCCCTGAGGAGTAGTGCGAGAGCTCGTCGGGATCGTGCGCACGCAGGCGCAGGTGGTCGGGGCGCAGGCCGAGCGTGGTGTACCAGCTCATCCGCTCGGAGAGCCAGTGCTCGAACCACTTCTGCGCCTCGGCCGGCGGCGCGAAGAACTCCATCTCCATCTGCTCGAACTCGCGCGTGCGGAAGATGAAGTTGCCGGGGGTGATCTCGTTGCGAAACGACTTGCCCACCTGGGCGATCCCGAACGGTGGCTTCTTGCGCGAGAACTGCAGCACGTTCTTGAAGTTGATGAAGATCCCCTGCGCGGTCTCCGGGCGCAGATAGGCGACCGAGCCCGACTCCTTCACCGGGCCGATCGTCGTCTCGAACATCAGGTTGAAGTCGCGCGCCTCGGTCAGGTCGCAGTCGTCGGTCTCGCCCGGGTGCTTGGAAGGCTTGCGCCCGCACGGCAGCTCGCCCAGGTGATCGGCGCGGAAGCGCTGCCCGCAGGTCTTGCAGTCCACGAGCGGGTCGGTGAAGCCGGCGAGGTGGCCTGAGGCCTCCCACACGCGCGGATGTTGCAGGATGGCTGAGTCGAGCGCCACGATGTCGTCGCGCTGGCTCACCATCGCGCGCCACCACTCGTTCTTGACGTTGCCCTTCAAGAGCACCCCGTAGTGGCCGAAGTCGTAAGTCGAACCCACCCCTCCGTAGATCTCCGAGGAGGGGAAGATGAAGCCGCGGCGCTTGCACAGCGCCACGATCTTGTCCATCGTCACCACGTCGTTGTTTGGAGGAGCTTGCTCGGGCATCGGCCGGATGGTATTGGAGCACGGTCGGTGGAGGGTTGGGACAGCCGGTCCACCGGGCCTAAAGGACCCTGGGAGGGCCGACTATGGCGTGGCGACACGGTGTCCGTCGCCGCCGCAAACGAAACAAAGAAACCGGGCTTGACATATCCCCGCATATGTGTTTACATACGTTCTGTTCTCTTGTTGACAAGACGGTGGAGGGGACGGCTCTCCACCGAAAGGTGACAAACAACGCAAGACGAACAAACGCAAGAGCGTGAGTGACTGAGCAAGATCGCACATAGGGGTCCACCAGGGCGTCGTTACCCAACCTCTCCCGCGGCGCCCCGCGCATGCCTCATCGTGCGATCGACTATGCCGGTCTCCTCGACAGGGCGCCGCGGTCCCCACCGGCCGCGGCGCCCACTGTTCTCCTAGGATTGGCGCGTGGCGCGAGTCTTGATCGTGGAGGGTGCAAGCAGGGGGCTGCGTTTCGCCGAGACGCTTCTCGTAGAAGGACACGCGGTGCGCATCGTCGCGGCAGACCCCGGGCGACGCGGAGAGATCGAGGCGATCGGCGCCGAGTGCTTCGTCGGTACTCCCGATCGGCTCGCCACGCTGCGCGGAGCGCTCGAGCACGTCACGATCGCCTGCTGGCTTTTCGCGGACCTCGATGGCGAGGATGGACTTGTGCGCGCCCTGCATGGGCCGCGTTTGGAGCGATTCGTGTGCAGCGCGATCGACACCACGCTACGTGGCTTTCTCTATGAGGCCGGCGGCTCCATCGTGTCCGCCGACATACTCGCGGAGGGCGAGCGGATCGTGTCGGAAACAGCAGCCCGCAACCTGATCCCCGTGGCGATCCTCACCGCCGATCCACTCGACATCGACGTGTGGCTGGCGCAGGCGGGCTCGGCGCTGGGCGTGCTCTTGGAGGGCCGCGCTACCGAACAGGGCGGGAGTTGAGCAGCGGCCCTACCCTCGCCAGTAGGTCCTCAAGGATGCGTGCGGTGGCGCCCCACACGAGCTGGCCGTCGAACACGTACGCATCTGTCTCGAACTGGAACCCACGGCGTTCGATCTGCGTGCGGGTGCGTCCCGCGTGGACCTCGCGCAACGAGGGCTCGATCACCTGCTCGACCTCGCGTGCCGACGCACGCCATGTCCGTTGACCGTCGATCACCCCCACAAACGGGTGAATCGCGTAATTGGTCGCAAACGTAGAGGTGCGCTCCAGTGCACCCACCAAGCTCACGTGTGCCCGCGCGAGCCCGATCTCCTCTTCGGCCTCGCGCAGCGCGGTGTCCGCCAGCGTCGCGTCCCCAGGATCGCGGCGCCCGCCCGGAAAGGAAATCTCCCCGGCGTGGCGGCGCAAGTCGGCACGCCGCTTGGTCAGCACGACGTGCAGCTCGCCGTCGCCGGTTTCGTAAAGCGCCACGAGTACGGCCGCCGGCACCTGCTCGTCGGCCTGTGGCTCCGAGTGCGACTCGACGTCCAACAGCAGACCGCCGAGCCTGCGTGCGAGCGACACGCTCAAACTACGACATGGGTGCGCTCAACACGCTCCTGGAACATGACCTCGCCGTCGAGCGTGCGGTGCACCGGACACTTTGCGGCGATCACCTGCAGACGCTCGACCTGCTCCTCGGGCAGCTCCTCAGGCAAGCGCAACACCACGTCGAACTTGGTCGGACAGCCACGCTCAGCCGGGGTGTATTGCACGTCCACCTCCACTTTGCCGATGTCCCAGCCCTTGCGTGCCGCGTACATCTCCATCGTGATCGCAGTACACGACGCGAGGCTGACCGCCAGCAACTCCTGCGGGTCCGGTCCATCGTCGTCGCCGCCGGACTCCAGCGGCTCGTCCACGATCAACTCATGATCGCGCACCTGCACGGTGTGTTTGAACGCCGAATCCTTGCGCCTTACGCTGGCCTTCATCACTGCAACACCTTCCGATCGGGTTGTCACAGCACCCTCTCTTTCCATGGTATCGATGGCATTGCGCTACGAAAGGGGGTTAAACAGAAGCCCCGTCAGTAGCTTCGGGTAGAAGAACGTCGACTTAGGCGGCATGTTCTCGCCGCTGGCCGCCACATCGCGTACCTGATCGACCGGCGTGGGGCGCATGAGGAACGCCGCGTCATACTCGCCCGAGCGCACCATCTGCACGGCCTCCTCGGTGCTGCGCGCGTAGAACAGGCCGTTGAAGTGGGAGATGTCATCGTCGGATAGACCAAGCGCGCCCTTGAGAAGCAGCGCCTCGAGCACCCCAGTGTCAAGGCTGCGATATGCCTCTGAGAAGCCCGGCAGGGCCGCATCGGCGATCGCCTGGTCCTTCAGTGTCAGGCGATACGGCTGCTGGTGATGGGCGTCGATATAGCCGAGCTGCAACGGGCCGCCGCCGGGCTCCGGAGCGAGTTGCTCCAGCGGCACCTCGGCGATCTCGAAGTCGCGGCGAAGTGTTTCTCTCAACGCCTCTTGCTGTGCGCGATCGAGGTCGCGCACGACGCGATGCGTCGGGAACACCGTGAGCCCGGGGTCCTCCAGCGCGACCAGGCACATCAGCATGTAGCGGTGCTCGCCATCCCCGCCGATCTCCCGCGCGTAGGTGTCCGCCGTCTCATAGCGATGGTGGCCGTCGGCGATCAGCAGCTCCACCTCGCGCGTTGCGCTCTGCACGGCGGCGATCGCCTGCGGGTCGGTCACGCGCCACAGCCTGTGGATCGTGCCGTCCCTGTCGCTCACCTCGCCCCAGGGCGTGTCCTGTGTGGCTGGCTCCAGTGCATTCCAGGCCGCGTTCGTCGGGTCGGAGAACAGGGAGAAGATTGGGGAGAGATTCGCGCGTGTTGCCCTCATCAGGCGC
>DATNKN010000404.1:0-11843 GCA_035603375.1 Solirubrobacteraceae bacterium | reverse complement strand
TGTGACGACAGCAGAGGTACCCCCAGCAGAGATACCACCGGTGACCGCAAGCGCCGGGACGGGCGCGATGACCAGGAACAGCATGCTGAATAGCGTTGAGCCCGCGGCTCGAAATCGCAAAGCAACCTCTTTCGTCGGCCTGCGGGGTTAGCTGACGGGCTAGCGCTGAAAGAGCCTGCGCTTCTCACGGATCTACCGCGGGATTCGCCCCAACAATTTGGGTCCCCCGTTCCTTGGCTTCTGGCCAAGGATTCGGCGTTCGGGGCGACAAGCTATCAGACTGCAATGACGGTTGCACCCGTTGCACGACTTTGCCCACCTTTTCCCCGCAAAGACGGGGTTTTTGGCCGCGGCGGGTGCCGCCACGCGAGTTTGGCCACCACCGACGCGCAGGCCTACCGGATAGGCCCTGAGCCCCGTCGAGATATGCGGCGCCGGCGCCGACATTCAGAGCAGGCGTCGGGGCGGGCGGGTAGCGTGAGAGGCTGTGCGCAAACCCTCAGCCCACGTCGTCGCGGCGACGATGCTCCTGTGTGCCGTGCTGAGCGGCTGTGGCAAGTCGCTGCCCTCCTCCACCCCCGAAGCCGGCTCGGGCCCAGTGGCGGCGATCGGCGCGCATGGCGCGGGCGGGCTGTCGACCGCCAATACGACACGCATCGGCGGCGCGGACGCGGCCACCGACGCGGCGGCGGTCGCGCTGACGGTGTATCCGGGACTCACCCCCGCGACGCGCCCGAAGGCGGTTGTGCTTGTGGATGGCGGCGATTGGCCGGCGGCGCTTGCGGCGTCGGTGTTTGCCGCCGCCCCGCTGCGGGCTCCCCTTCTATACAGCGCCGCGGGCGAAGGACTGCCCGAAGCCAGCGCACATGCACTTAGCGCGATGAGGCCGCTGGGCACGCGACTGCTCAGCGGCACCCAGGTGCTCCGGGTCGGCCCCGGGGGCGCTCCGAGCGGGTATGTGGCGCGGTCGATCGTCGGCGAAAGCTCGGCCGCGCTGGCCGTGCAGGTGGCGCGGATCTGGACGAGTGTTCGCGGCCACAATCCGCGTCAGGTGATCGTGGTCGCGTCGAACGGGCCAGAGGCCATGGCGATGCCGGCGGCGGGGCTGTCGGCGCTCAGCGGCGCCCCGATCCTGCTCGTCAGGCATTCGAGGATCCCTCGGGCTACCGCCGCCGAGCTGGAACAACTGGAACGACCCAACATCTACATCGTCGGTCCAAGCAGCGCTGTCAGCGCAAGCACGATGCGCAAGCTCGGGCGCTATGGGACCGCCGTTCGCATCGCGGGGTCGACGCCCGCGTCGAACGCGGTTGCGGTGGCTCGCTTCGCCGATGGCGGTTTTGGCTGGGGTGTGCTGGAACCAGGGCATGGGCTTGCGTTCGCCAGCGTCGCTCGCCCGCTTGACGCTCCCGCCGCCGCGCCGCTGGCTGCCAACGGCGACTACGCGCCGCTGCTGCTGCTGGAAGGCCCTGAGGAGATTCCGGGTGTGCTCGGCGGGTACGTGAGCGACCTGCAGCCCGGCACGCCGACCTCCGGGCCGGTGCACACCGTTTACAACCACGGCTGGGTGATCGGCGACGAAAGCGCGATATCCCTCACGGCCCAGGCGCGCCTGGACTCGCTGCTGGCGGTATCCTCCCGCCCGGTCGCGGAACCGGCGAGCGGGTCCGCGACCGGCACCACACCCGCGAACGAACCGACACAACCAAGCGAACCGTGAGCCAAGCCGAGGATCCGAACCGACTGAGCCGGGAGCGTGCCGGACAGGTGAGCGTCGAGGACGTGCGCGAGCTGATGGGCGCCTCGACTCCCCACTTCGCGCTGCAGTTGCGCAACCGTATCGCGCGCCTGATCGCGGGCCTGCCCGAGGGCGACCCGGCGCGCGTTGAAGGCGAGCGCGAGATCGCGCGCCTGGAGAAACTCGGCTTCGACGGCGAGACGCGCGGCGAGGGCGCAAACGAGGGCGAGCGCCCGCTGCCCTCACTCAGCCTCGGGTAGCGACGGCTGACGCGCTCTCTCATGAAGCACTTTTTATACGATTCACGGTAGTGACTACGATTTGTAGTCACTATAGTAGTCGACAAAAAAAGGCAATACCTACATATCCTCCTCGAGCGTCACGCGCGCCCCTCCCCGCCACGCGCGCCGTCTAGCCCCCCAGCGCCGCCGCCCGCGCGCGTGCGTCGAGAAAGCGGGTGCGCAGCAACCGGAAGAGCACCACGAAGAGGGCGATGTCCACCGCGAACATGCCGACGTTGACGATCTGCGACGGTTTGGAGAGGAGCGCGAAGCCGAGCACCACGGTCGAGTGCAGCACGATCACGGGCAGCAGCGCGAGCAGCAGCGTGTGCGAGCGAAAGCCGCTTGAGTGCTCACGCCAGGCGACCTCGACCGTGCCGAGCCCGACCGCGAGGATGCCGGCGAGCAGTAGCGGTCCCCCCGATTCGGGGCCGTGGCGCAAGCGCGACACCGCCACCACGAACGCGACGGCGCCAGCCAGGATCAGCAGCTCCGACAGCGGCAGCGGATGCCAGGGCGCGGGCGGACGCTCGCCGAAAGTGCTGCGCACGGGCACCGGCCCACGCGGCTGGCGAGGCTTGCGCTCGCGGCGAGCCCGACCGCCCTTGGGCCGGTCGCGCGCAGGTCGATCCGCGGCGCGCGACGTGTTCGCCGACCGATCGGCAGTGCTTGAGGCGTCCGCCGGGCGATCGGAGCCGCGCTGCTGCTCCGCCGCCCGATCGCCCGCCGCCGGCCCGGCGGGGCGCGGCTTGCGGGAGCGCCCGCGGGGTCCCCTGGTGTTGCTTGGCACCCCCACAGTCTAAGCTGAGCCGCCATGACCGAGCCGAGCAAAACGTGGGAGCGCGTGAAGGATCTGCCGCTGCGGATCGACTCCTATTCGCTTGAGCCGCTGCAGGCGACCGTGTCGAGCGACTTCGAGCGCAAGAGCACGACGATCCGCATGCTCGGCGCAGGCCAGGAGGGCGTGGGCGAGGACGTGACGTATGACGCAGTCGATCACGAGATATTGCAAGCTCAGGGACCGACCTTGGATTTGGAGGGACACTGCACGTTCGGGTCGTTTTCAGAGCGGCTGGGGACCCTCGATCTATTCCCGCAAGAGCCGCAACGGGAGGTTTCGCGCAGGTATCGCACCTGGGCTTACGAGTCGGCGGCCCTCGACCTCGCGCTGCGTCAATCGAACACGACGCTTCACCAGGTGCTGGACCGCACGCCGCGGCCGGTGCGCTTCGTGGTGTCGCTGCGCCTCGGCGAGCCCCCCAGCCTCGAGCCGCTGCGCCGGCGCCTGGACGCCTATCCGGGGCTGCGCTT
Organism: Solirubrobacteraceae bacterium; assembly: GCA_035603375.1. GTDB lineage: Bacteria > Actinomycetota > Thermoleophilia > Solirubrobacterales > Solirubrobacteraceae > Palsa-744. The sequence continues at coordinate 8,513 of DATNKN010000404.1, read as the reverse complement.
CAAGCTTGACCCGACCAGCTCCTGGAGCGAGCCGCTGATCGCCGAACTCGTGGACACGGGCGCGGTCGAGTCGGTTGACTTCAAGGGGTACTACTCGGGCTCGATCGTCGATCAGCCACCGGACCCCGTGCTCTATGCGCGCGTGGCAGAGGCATTCCCAGACGCGTGGATCGAGGACCCGGCGCTTACGCCGGAGACCGACGCGGCGCTGGCCGAGCATCGCGAGCGCTTCTCCTGGGACGCACCGATTCACTCGGTGGCGGACATTGAGGCGCTGCCCTACCCCCCTCGCATGGTCAACATCAAGCCTTCGCGCCTGGGCGGACTGCGCAACCTGCTTGACGCTTACGACTACTGCGAGACGCGCGGCATCGGCACCTATGGCGGTGGCCAGTTCGAGCTGGGCGTGGGCCGGGGGCAGAACCAGTACCTGGCTTCCCTCTTCGGCGCGGACGCACCGAACGACGTGGCGCCGACCGGCTACAACCTGCCCGACCCTCCGGCGGGGCTAGCACAGAGCCCACTTGCGCCGGCACCCTCGGCGCTCGGGTTTCGCTGGGGCGAGTAGCGAGACCACCCGCGACGCGCGGGTACCGGCGCACTCGGCCCCTCGCACGCAATGCACGCGTGCCCCACACAACTACCCAGAAACAGCGGTGGGTCCCGCCGGACTTGCCAGCGGGACCCACTCGCACTACCCGCGTTGCCGCGGCACTACCAAAACAGCGATCTCAACTATTCGCTTTTGACCACAGCGGCAGCCGAGGCGTTTTCAAGGGTGCCCTTGAGAATCGCCGTGTTGTTGCCGGAGACGGATGGCAGTTCCAGCTCGCTGTCAACGGCACTATCGACGATGCCAGTGAACAGGCCGAACAGGATCTGCGAGCCGCAGCCTTCGGCTTCGGGCGCCGCAAACGTGTTGTTTACGAGCGAGTTTTTCTTCAAGATGACCAGGTTGCCTTCTTCCTTGAATTCGAGTTCACCGACGCTGCCGGTGATCGGTTCATTTGGTAATGGCGGGCTGGTCGTGCCGGTCGTCAGTTCGACGTTGACCGGATGCGCTTTGGAACCCACGTAGCAGCTCGGCCCGAGGAATTCATTTTCCAGGTGGACTCGCACCGGCAGGTCCAGAGCGTCAGGGGCGCCCGTGAAGAGTCCAGTCCTGTTGATCGTGACGTTTCCAACCAGTTCGGTTGTGGCGGTTACGCCAGTGATGCCTTTGTTGACAATTTCGTTGAAGATGATCTGAAGGATTTCAGGCCATCCTTTGGGGGCGATTATTTTCAGCAGCCCACCGGGCACCGTTTGCGGTGTTTTCGAGAGCGTTTCGGCACCGTTGGCAGCGTTTACCCACGTTTCGGCTCCGCTTTCACTCTGGATGATGCCGCCCTGAAGGGTGATCGTTTTGGTGATCGGCACCGCCGTTTTCTTGATCTTGAATTCGCCGCTGGTGGTCTGCGCGAAAGTGCAGAACCTGACGCCAGCTGTTTTCGTCGGACAGTTGCCGAAGTTTGCGAACACTCCGGTCGGTTTACCAGCCATGGCGGTCGCCGAAAACGCAAGTGCGGCAAGCGCCACGGCAGCCACCGCGAGGAGCGAAGTCATGCCTGCGACTCCCCTCCCCATGTGGGGTCTACCCATTCTAGTCATCCTAATCCTCCTGAGTGGTTGATACGTCAGAGGCGTTCTGCTCCGCCGCACACCGACCCAACCCGAAGCCGAAACCGAACCCGGGCCGAAGCGGAACCTAGCGCCAAATTGGGGCGCCGAACTCAACCCGAGCCGGACCTGGCCGCCGCATCCGTTCTGCTCACTGCTGTCAATCTACGGACACGGCATGTTGTTGCAGTCGGAACATCACGCCGTGCACGGTTCTATACGAAAGGCACGCACATGTCAAGCGGAAAATGCGGATCGGCATCAAATGCGATACCGCTCTCCAAGCCACGTACCGAAATCGACGCGACGAGGATCGGCTAGCTGGGATCGAACCTGGCAAGAGCCTGCCCATAGTCGATTGGATGGGACTTGCTGACTGAATCGACGCAAGCCGTCGGCTTATCGGGATTCACACAGATGGACGGATGTGTGAGCGATTTGCGCCTCCCCACAGCCCCTCGCACCCCGCATGCTTTGAGCGTCCCGCCCTCGCTACCTGCCGTCGACGCTCCCCACCTTCGACCACTGCCCTCGCTCACCGCCTCGCCACCTACCGTCGCCCCCTGCCCTCGCCACTGTGCCCTCGTCCCCTACGTCGCCCCCTACCGCTGCCCCCACCTTCGACCACCGTCCTCGCTCCCCACCCTCGCTTCCGTCGCTGCTCTCCGGCGCAACTTCTCTGCCGCCCGGCGGTTGGGGCCAGCAAAGTCGCTAACGTCGAGCGCTGCCGGCCGCGCGCCGGTTGTCCCGAAGCGGGTTGGGTCGCTTCGGGTTGGGGCTCGCGCGAGGCGCACCGGCCTGGAAGGGACCGTTTTGAGACGAACACAGAGGCAATCGACTCCGATCGGCGCCAGAGTGGCACTCTTGGCGGCCTGCCTGCTCTGCGCCGCGCTTGCCCTCCCCGGCCACGAATCGGCACTCGCGGCAACCAACGTGGGCGGTTCCACCGCCCCGGGAGGCGGTGGAACCCCTGCCGGTGAAGGCTCTCCCTCGAAAACACCGGCGCCGTCGAGCAAAGCAACCGGCGGCAACGCGCCGAAAACAGCCAGCAAGGCGCCCACCGCGACCAAGCACGCGCCGGCGAAGCGCAAGCCCGCCAAGCCCAGGAACCCGTACACGCTGACCAGTGTCACGTGCACTCCGACGATCCGCTGCTCGACCAACCTTCGCCAGGTGTCCGAGGGCGGGGAGCTGCTGATCAAGGGCGCCAACCTGCGCACGGGCATGGTTGTCGCGTTCCCGCACAGCTGGAACGCGCGCATCTCGAGCAACTCTCCGACGGCCCACCTGGCCAGCTCCTCGGTGGGGATGATCGTGCACGTGCCGAACAACGCCCACTCCGGGCGCATCATGGTCCTGATCAGCCACGGTCGCCACACCAACTCCTTCGGTCCTATGCAGGTCGTGCCCTATGCGCTGCACCCGCCAACGCCACCCAAACCGCCGGCGGCCCCACCCGCGTCGACCCCGAGCGGCACCGCCTTCGATGGTCAGGGCATGTGGATTTGGTATGTGAGCCAGTCCGACGGCGGCAACCTCGCCTCGATCGTCGCCCAAGCGCACACGGCTGGCGTGAGTACGCTGTACATCAAGAGTTCCGACGGCTCGTCGAACTACTGGAGCCAGTTCAGCCCCGAACTTGTCCAGACGCTGCACGCCAACGGGCTGAGGGTTTGCGCATGGCAGTTCGTGTACGGCACCAATCCCGTGGGCGAGGCGGAAATGGGCGCGCGTGCGGTGGCCAGTGGCGCCGACTGCCTGGTGATCGACGCCGAGGGCGAATACGAAGGGCGATATGGGTCCGCACAAACCTATGTCGACGACCTACGGGCCAAGATCGGGCCGACCTATCCCCTCGGACTGGCGTCGTTTCCATATGTGTATGACCACACGTCCTTTCCCTACTCGGTGTTCCTCGGCCCGAACGGCGCCCAGTTCAACGCGCCGCAGATGTACTGGAAGGACATTGGCAACTCGGTGGACACAACCTACGCCAACACCTACATAGCGAATCGAATCTACGGCCGGCCGATCTTCCCGCTCGGACAGACATACTCGAAACCGTCCACTGAAGAACTGCTGCGCTTCCGCGAGGAGGCACCCATCTACGGCGCGACCGGCGTCTCCTTCTGGGACTTCCAGGAAACCCCGGCAAGCCTGTGGACGGCGCTGGCGACCCCGCTCGCCCCGCTGACGAGCGTGACCCCGAACGCGTCATGGACCGAACTCGGCGAAGGCAACAAGGGCGATTCCGTGCTGTGGATGCAGGAGCATCTCGCCGCCGCGATCCCCACACAGGAAACGACCGGCATCTTCAATGCGGCGACAACCGCCAACCTGGAGACGTTCCAGAGCGCGCACGGGATCGCACCCAGCGGCCACACCGAAGCGGCCACCTGGCAGGCGCTGCTGGCCCTCACGCCGGTCGCGGTCGACTGGACCGGCGCGGGGCCGAAGGGCTAACTCAGACGCGCTGAATCAGCGTGCCCGTGCCCAGCCCGCCGCCGCAGCACATCGTGACGAAGCCGATCTCCTTGTCGGAGCGCTCCAGCTCGTGCAGCAGCGTCGTGATCAGTCGCGCGCCGGTGGAGCCGAGCGGGTGGCCGAGCGCCATCGCGCCGCCGTTGACGTTGACGCGGTCCATGTCTGGGGATAGCTCGCGCTTCCACGCCGCCACGACTGGCGCGAACGCCTCGTTGATCTCGATCAGGTCGATGTCGTCGATCTTCATGCCGTTGCGCTCCAGGATCTTGCGCGTGGCGGGGATCGGCCCTTCGAGCATCTTCACCGGGTCGCAGCCCACGGTGGTCTGATCGACGATGCGGGCCCGAGCGGTCAGCCCCAGGTCCTTGGCCTTCTCGGCGCTCATCAGCAGCACCGCGGCGGCGCCATCGGATATCTGGGAGCTGTTGCCGGCCGTGATCTTGCCGTCGGGCTTGAACGCCGGTTTGAGCTGCGACAACGCCTCGAGGTTGGTGTCGGGACGGATGCCCTGGTCGGTGACGTAGGTGTCGCCGTTGACCGCAAACGGCACGATCTCGCGCTCGAAGCGGCCCTCCTCGGTGGCCTGATGGGCCAGTTTGTGCGAACGCACCGCCAGCTCGTCCAGCTCCGAGCGGGGGATCTCCCACTCATCGGCGATCATCTCGGCGCCAAGGCCCTGCCCGACGATGTTGTGCTTGGCCATCAGCCCGGGCGTGAAGGCGAAGCCGAACTCCTGCTGGGTCTTCATGCCGGCCGCGAACGGGAAGTGGCCCATGTGCTCGACGCCACCGCCGATCATCGCGTCGTGTACTCCCGCGGCGATCAGCGCCGCGGAGAAGTTGACCGCCTGTTGGGCCGATCCGCACTGGCGATCGACGGTCGTGCCCGGCGTCTCGATCGGAAGGCCGGCCTGAAGCCACGCGTTGCGGGCAATGTTGAAACCCTGCTCGCCGAACTGCTGCACGCAGCCCGCGACGACGTCCTCGACCACGGCGGGCTCGATCCCGGCACGGTCGATCACCTCGGTGTAAACCTTGCCGAGCAGGGCGTTGGGATGGGTGTTCTTGTAGTAGCCCTTCTCCAGGTGTCCGCGACCGATCGGCGTGCGAACCGCCTCCACGATGACGACCTCACGGCCCTCTGCTTGCCTCATGATGTAAGTCCTTTGCTCGTTGTTGGTGTTGCTCGAACCGGGGAGTGGCCCGGCACGTGGCGAAAAACGTGTTGAAACCGTGTTCGAAGCGTCCAATCGAAGCTGGCGGTGGCGGCGCTCTCAGAGGACGCCGTGCGCGCTCTCCTCTACTGTACCGCTCAGCACCCCTAGGTTGACTGGCCAGTCAACCAAACGCCCTAGCCAGACCCCCTGAGTCCAAACCCCCAAGCAGGAGCACCATCTTGAACGAACGCATCGGAATAATCGGCAGCGGCACGATCGCCTGCGGACTCGCCGCAACCGCCGCCCACCACGAGGGTGGGCGGGATCCAGTACTGCTGCTGGCTCGCTCGGACAGCTCGGCCGAACGAGCCAGGGCAACCGTCGAGAAGACGCTGAGCCGCCTGGAGGCTGAGATCGATCCCGAGCACGTGCAGATCGTGACCGACCTGGGCGCGCTCGCGCACGTGTCGTTCGCCGTCGAGGCGGTGGTTGAGGACCATGACGTCAAGGCCGGCCTGCTGGGCGAGCTGAACGGCGTGCTCGACGCGGAGGCGATTCTTGCCTCCACCACCTCCTCCCTCTCAGTGGAGCGTCTCGCCGAAGCATCGGGGCGCCCGGAGCGGTTCCTCGGGTTGCACGTGTTCAACCCCGTCACGAAGATGAAGCTCGTTGAGCTGGTGTTCCCGGCGGCCGCTTCGCCGCAGACACGCTCGCGTGCCCTGGCGCTGTGCGAGGCGTTTGAGAAGACCGCCGTGGAGGTGCCCGACGTGCCCGGGTTCGTCGTGAACCGGCTGCTGTTCCCCTACCTGTTCAATGCGGTGAGGCTGCTCGAAGAGACGAGCATGGACCCGCTTGACATCGACACCTGCATGAAGCTCGGCGCCGGGCACCCGATGGGCCCGCTGGCGCTGCTCGACCTCGTTGGGCTGGACGTGTCGAAGGCGATCGGCGAGACGATCGGCGAGCCGATTCCACCGCGCGTGGATGAGTTGATCGCCGAGGGCGCACTGGGCCGCAAGAGCAAGCGCGGGTTTCTCTCCTACTGAGGGCGCCCGCTCTGGCGAAGTCGCCGATCCGATCCTGAGGTTAGCCTGAGCCAACTTTTAGGCGCGCTTCATCGCGGAGCGCATACTTGAGCGTGCGACACAGATCGCGACGCACAATTGCCTCCTCCCAGTGCACACGCTCCGGCCCGCTCCCCCTGCGGGCCGGAGCTGTTTTGGGAGACGCTCGGCGCCTCCCAAACCCTTGTCGCCCCGGTTTCCCTGCAGCTCTGCTCCCCTTGGCGCCACCCGCACGCGTTGGCCAGCTGTGCCGGCGAGCCCCTATGCGGCCGGAGGTGCCTCGCGAGTCGAGGACTCGTGCTGGTCGTCCCCGCGCTTGCGCGACGCGCGGCGCTCGCGGATGCGCACGGCCTCGACGCGGTTGTGGTGCACGGACTCGACCCTGATCGAGAAGTCGCCCGAGCTGATCGTGTCGCCCCGGCGCGGCAGGCGCCCGATCTCGGCGAACACGAACCCGCCGACAGAGTTGTAGGCGTCGCTGTCGACCGGCAGCTCAACGCCGTAGTCGAGCAGATCGGCGATCGAGACATGTCCGCGCACAAACCAATCGCCGTCGGCGAGCCGGCGCACCTCCCCGGCAGCGGGGTCGGTCTCATCGGCGATCTCCCCGACGACCTCCTCGACGATGTCCTCGATCGTGACGATGCCCACGACACGGCCGTACTCGTCCACCACCACCGCCATCGAGGTGCGCTGGCGCTGCAAGTCGGCGAGCAGATCGTCCAGCGGCTTGGTCTCTGGGACGATCAGCGCCTCATGCGTTATCGGCTCGATCGAAGCGTGCGGACCGTCGTGCATCAGCCGCTTGGCGAGTGAGGATGCGTGCACGAGCCCGCGCACGCGGTCGCGGTCATCGCCCTCGATCACAACGAGCCGGGTGTGGCCGCTCGATATGCACAGCTCGAGCGCCGCCTGCGCGTCCTGGGAGATGTCGACTGTGACGACCGCGGGGATCGGCGTCATCACCTGGCGCGCCTCCTGCTCGTGCAGGTGGAACACGCCGGTGAGCATCCCGGCCTCACCGGGGTCGAGCTGACCACCCGCGTAGGACTCGGCGATGAGCCGCTTCAGCTCGTCGGGCGAGCCTCCCTCTCCCTGCGTGCTCGCGTCGACGCCGAGTAGCCGCAGGATCCGAGCGGAGACGGCGGTAACACCCACGATCACGGGATGGAAGAGCACGCTGAAAGCCTGCAGTGGCCGTGCGATCCGGCGGGCCACCGACTCCGAGCGGTCCACCGCGTAGAGCTTGGGCACCATCTCCCCCGCGATCAGCTGTGTGGCCGCGATCAGCACGAACGCGACGATCACGGAGATGACGATTGCCGCGTCGTGACTTGGCGTGCTGCCGAGCGCTCCCTTGAGAATGTCCGCAAGCGCGGGCGTGGCGAGCGCGCCGATGCCAATCGACGTCATCGTCACACCGATCTGCACCGCCGAGATGTACTCGTTGATGCGATCGAGCTGGCTGAGCGCAAGCGCCGACCCGCGCAAGCCTTCCTCGCGCATCACTTCCAGGCGCGCACGCCGCGAGCGTACGAGTGCGTACTCGGCGGCAACGAAGAACGCGTTAATCGCGATCAGGACGACCGCGAGTATGAGCTTCAGCCCGTTCACGCCGGATCGGCGCCCGTCCGGGCCGATCTACTTCGGGGAGGTTTTTCTTCTTCGCTCATCGATGGCCGACCGCACAACCGTAGCAGGGGCGCATGTCGGCTTTGTGCGAGACACAGGCAATCGCTCGGGCGAGATCGTTTATGCGCCGGGTCGAGCCGAAGTCGGTGCTCGCAAGGCCTTCCCTGAACTCACGCAAGGCCGTCGATGCGCCGCGCAAGCTCGAAGTCGGCGCCGGTGAGCCCACCCTCGGAGTGCGTCGAGAGCTGCAGGCGAACCTTGTTCCAGCCGTGCAGGAGGATGTCGGGATGATGGTTGGCGGCCTCGGCAGCCTCGGCGACACGGTTGACGAACGCGACCGCCTCGGCAAAATCCGCGAACTTCAACTCGCGCACGATCGCCTGGCCCTCGCGCCGCCACTCACCGCCGGCGAGCCGAGTGTCAATCTCCGAGTCGGAGAGGAGCGTCACACAGGTCAGGTTATCGGGGGCTCAGGCGATCCCGGAAGCCGAGGAGCCAGCCACGGCGATCGCGCCGAG
>DATNKN010000382.1:0-17672 GCA_035603375.1 Solirubrobacteraceae bacterium | reverse complement strand
TTCCGACAGCGCATCCGCGGTCAACGGTGTGCTCCAAGGCGTGAAGTCGGCAGTCGCGGTGTATACACCGCAATACTGCGGTGTCACCAGCGCTGCTTGTGCTCCTCCGCTGAAATTCAAGACGAATTCGTTCAATGGAGCGTCTGGGGTGCCGGGGTCTTGTGGGGTGCCCTTGAACGTGGTCGTTATCTGACCTGTCTGTTCGTTCAAATGAACGGTCCCGATCAGCTTCAAATACACGCCTTCGCCTTCGGCCGCGACCAACAACTGTAGGTTCGGCGGGTTGGACTGGAGGACATACACGTTGCCTTTCAGCCTTCCCGGCAATAGCGGTGTCGCGATTTCATCCGTGCCGACCTTCGACGCCGACGGGCAGGACGGTGGTCCGTCCATCGTTTCCTTTTCAGCTTCAGGACCACCAATGTTCTCCTGCCATGACTGACACGCAGCCAACCCAGTTGCCTGACCTGGGTTGATCGCTACGCCTTCGGGCAACACGACCGTCGTTTCCTTCAAACCTGGCGTGGCCAACCCTTCAGGGTTCAATCCTTGCGGAACCTTCACGATCGTCGATAGGCCTGCTGGCGTGTCCGAGAAGCTGGTGTCCGGCGCGAGTTTGATGAATGGTTGGAAGTGCTTGAGCTTTTCGCAACCAGTGATCCCGACGGGAATGTCTTCGTTGTTGTGCAATGGGACATTGAACGGTTCGCCGTTTATGCTTTCGTTTTCCCAGGCACCGGCCTGTTCGACGCTCACCTTGATTTCGCCCGGTTCGCGTCCTGGACCCCCGCACGCCGTCGGCATGGACAACAGGGGCTTCAGGCCGACTTTCGCCTCGCGTTCCGCCACGCTTTCCTCGCTTCCGAAGCCCTCGGCTGGATGTTCGCCCGGAACACCCCAAATGGTCGTCGAATTGAACACAATCTTGCGTTGAGGAACATTCGCGTGCTCGGTGATCCCATAATCGCCACCGCTACGTATGCGAGCATCGATAAAAACATGTATGCCACCAGTCGACGTGAAAGCGAACTCGGCAGCCACGCCGGGGGGCGGGACCATATTGAACACGGGCAGAATAGCGGTGATCCCTGTCCCCGTGTCTGACAATGCATCTTCCCCGACCTGACTGTCGATACGACATTGGCCAGAGTTATCGAATTCCGTGCGCGTACACTTAGGCACAGCGCCGGGTTCCCCGACGAACCCGGGCGGAACACTCACGTTTAGGAAGCGCGCTTCGCCATTGCTAGGACGTTCGTGCCCATTACCCATTCCGATACTGGTAGGAGCCCACACTACCGTAATTGTGGGGTGAGAGCCGGCCTGCGTATCGATCGTTCCGTCAGGGTTGGTGAACCATGCATCGGCGTTGACCAGCCCAAACGGCGCCGGTTCAGACCCATAGTGCACCGGGACCGTCGCATTCGCGACACCCAGAGCACCGCCACCACTCACCGCCACACGAACAGCTTCACTCCCGGGCGAAATGGACACACTCACCGGAATTACGACCAGTATCACACTGCCAATCGGAGAAAGGTGGCATGTGACCACGCTGGTGCCGGTACATTCAGCACCTTCAGCTTCCGAGGCTCTCGCGACTACGCCCGCAGGCAGCACACTCGTCACGGTCGGACCCACGCCGCCCACTTCGTCACCCAAATTATATACATACAGGTGTAGGAGCCCTTGGCCTCCCAGGGGAAGATTGGTGGGACCGAAACGCCCAAACACCTCATAGCCGGGCGCGGGCCCATCAGCTACGGCAACCGACGCAAACGACAACGCGACACCGCACGCCGCAAGGACAGACAATATAGAGCGCCTCATCATTTCTTCCCCTTTACAGCCGTCCCCGAACCATTACGCGCCTTCCGGTCGAGCGGACCGTAGCGTCTCCTAGCCCGCGCTTTGCACGGCGCCCGCTTGCGTTTTGACTCCCGGAGACATGCTTTCAACGCAACCGTAAGCTTCTGAGCACGCGACAGCTTCTTCGCCTTGGCCTTGGATTTCGCCGTGCCGGTCACAGAAGGCTCGAAGTTACCAATACCTTCAAAGGTGACGCTTGATGGTGTCGCGAACGTCGGTGGCGGCGACGGCACACCCTGACAACCACTACCGGTACACACCGGCGCAGACACGGGTTTCACACCATCGACCCTGACATCGTAGAGATCGAACATTTCATTCTGATCTTCAGGCGCCAACTGTGCACGGGTCGAGATGAACACGTCGTTCCCGCTTTCACCAGCGCCTATCAACCACGAATCGGATGGGCTAGCGCCACCGGAGAGCAGGAACACACAGCCACCGTTAACCCCAGAGCCATCGGTGCATGTGCCGGAGCCTTCACGCTCCCACTCGTACACATTCTGCGCGCCACTCGTGTCCTGGGGCGAAAGCACCGACCGACTGTCGAAGAACACGCGGTCACCGTCCTGGCTGGCCCACCGACCGAGTTCCGTAGCGTTCCAGCTCACAGGCAAATAGCCACTCGTGACGCCAGTCCGAGTCGAGCCGCACGACGCACAAAACAAGCTGTTCGAGCTCGCCTCGTACATATACACCTCGTAAGCGCCGTCTTCTTGATACCCATGCGGATAGCCGACCGCGCTCAAGGGCTCGTTCGACATGAACACAATGCCTTCGCCATCATCGAAGACCCTGGAGGTCCGCGTGCCAAGTCCAGCTTGCCAATCACCGGATGAGTGTGTATAGCTCCCTAGCTGGAGTGGGACTCCACTGCCGTCTTCGGCCGAAAGCGACGCTATGAAGCGCGTTTCCCCTTTATCTATCAGATACAAATTACATCTCGTGCCGACGGCCCCACCTTCGCAGGTCTGCGCTGTCGCGCCGGGTGCAAGCGCTCCCTTCGCTACGAAATACACGCTTTCGCCGTCGCCACTGACACCAAGCACACCGACAACGCCGGCACCCACACCAGCCAACACTTCATTAGACCCCTGCCCCGCTCCAGCCTCAGCGTCGAAACGGTACAACTGGCCCCCTTCGGTATAGAACGCATAACGACCATCCGCCGCGGACGCCCAATACTGAGCTTCACCGCCAGACACCTGCACAGTACAAGCGTCGGCCGGCACGCTGCACTTACCGTCGACGATGGGGCTCTGCGGCTCCACGGGATTTTCACGCAGGTAAAGACCCGTCGGTCGCTCGGCGTAAATGTTGCCGTTACTGTTACGTTCGGTCACGTCAACGGTCGACCAATACACGCGACTACCGTCTGAAGAGATCGCCCCATAAAAATCGGCCTCATTTTCACCCGGTGCAGCGAGTGGGAGTCCGCCAAACGTAGCACCGGGGACGACCTTGCCTTCAGGAGAGACATCGACCAAACTCAACTTACCGTCAACCGAATCGTACAGATAGTTTTCATCGTGTTCTATGCCTTCAGCGATCTCTTGCTTTACATCCCCCTCCAGTTCCGTTTCCAAGACACCATTCCCAGCCAGCAGCGCATCATTGGCCTCAAACAATAGATCGCTAAAACCCGTCGATCCACCAGCGAAAACAGGCAATTCTTCTCCGAGACTCGAAGCAATAGCGCCAGCATTAATACCAAACTCATCATTGGAATAACCACACGCTTTTCCGCATGCTGGCCGGTTTGGCCGGACTTCGTTCGTGAAAAGCGGACGATAGACAGCGGCTCCGCTTGTCGCACGCGCATAGAGCACCTCATAACCTTCACCCAGCGCGTTTTCCGCTAGTGGCGGATCCATAGGTTCGACCCTGATGCCCGCAACAATCACTCCGACTGACAGATCGGGGGAAAAGCCCTGATACGGATCACTATGTACTCCGGCCGGCATGATGCTATGTGTACTCCACCCATCCGAAGTGCGGTTAGCCAAGAACTGGTTGCCTAGCTTGCTGGCACTTTCCCCGTTGCCTCCGCCAGAAGTGGCATCGCCCACGTACGCGACCGCGGATCCATCGGCCGACACCTGGAACAGCCTGGCGGTAGGAATTCCGTTCCCCAATTCACCATTCATATCGCGAGCACTAGGTACATACACGTCCGAGTTCTCGTTCTCCGGCGGAGTCACCATTTCAAACACACGACCATCTGGAAGACTCCCACTACGAACCAGTGGCATTTCACCGGTCGTGAACCTCGCGCCTGTGGAGCGTTCGCTACCAGTAGCATTGGTCGCGACGATCCGATAATGATATTCGGTATCGGGCGTCAGACCGGTCAGCCGCGCTTGGATACTCGCAGGCCCATGCTGCGCGCCTACGCTCGCTTCGGGCGAGCTAGACCCGTACGCGCTGCTCGTACCGTATTCCACGCGATACACGACGGATTCCTCATACGGATAGATTTCGCCACCAACCGTCGCTTCGGTCGGCGAGACGTTAGACACAGTGACGTTTGCGATTGTTGGAGCCCGAACCCCGGTCTGCACCGACACTTCTCCACTAGAGGCCTGCCCACCCTGAGCATCGGTCGACACCAAACAGAACGTGTACCGCTGGTTTGGTTCAAGGCCCTGCGCTTCCACCACAACCTGATCCTGCTTGGCTTCAGCGACTTCAACCCCGGGCGTGCCCTGACCGCCCACACACGTGCCATTCGTGTTGTAATCGGCCTGATATGTGAGGGTTCCCGTCGCACCAGCCGGGTTCAACTCGCCCTTCAACACCACCGTGGTCGAACCCGACGCTTCAGCGGACACCAACACTGGAGCTTCGGGGAGGGTCGTGAGCGTCACCGTAGGACTACGCGCTTCTTCATGCCCCACCACCAGATACTGCAAGCACACCGAGTATTCCGTATCCGGCGTCAAACCAGACAGTACTTCGGAGACGCCTTCCCCCTGCAACCCCATAGCCACACCAGCAGGCACGGGAGCTTTTGAACCACCAGCACAACCAGTATTCCCCTCCCTATACAAGAATTCATAAGAGCCAGCTTCGCCCATACCCCTGGGGTTCAACACGCCCTGGACCGTCGCACCGGTCGCCTGCACAGACCCCACCGATACTTCCGGTGTTTCAGGAGCCACGGCAAACGCGGATACGGCCCCCCAGGCGAGGGAGCCAAACGCACAGCACGCGACGACGATGACCGGCAAGAGCTTACGAGCACCTATAGACACAACCCCTCCTCAAAGAGCGATCCACACGAAAACCCGCGGGACCGCGGGCACAACCCCCAACCGGGAGACAGGCAAAGATCGCCATGGGCATACGACCCACAGCGACAGAAAGAACATGAGGCGCCGCAACAACGACGCGGGTGCCCCTCGGGGCACGAGCAACCAAACCGGGCCCTACGCCCGGCTAGCCGCGATGAAAACCCGCGGCGACGAGGACTAGCGCCTAGAAGGCAGCTGTCCCAGAGAGAGAGAGAGAGAGAGAGACGCGTCAGCGACGCTGACGCGTCCTATAAAGGACCCGCCACCGCCACACGGACTCTCAAACACGCTATTCCCCAAAGAAAACACGCTGAATACAACCCTCTCTCAAAACGACCCGGTCCCTCTCCCAAGGGCCCTGCTGAAACCGGTTAGAAGTCAGACCGCAGAGGCCAAACCCAAACCCGACCTTATGTCAAACCCGCAGCCCCAACATGGAAACCACGGACACTGGCGCCAACATACCACCCCCAGACCCATCTGTCAAGCCCCCCGAAGATACCCCCCGTATCCAGGTCATCCACCATCCATCAGCGCCCGGTACAGCTCGTTGGCGCTGAGCCCGGTGAGCTTGGCGATCGCACTGGCCGCCGGACGTGCTCTGGCGCCCGCCTGGATGGTTGCGCGCAGAGCAACCATTGCCTGCTCGCGGTCGGCGCCGCCCTCGGCGGGCGCTCCGAGCACGAGCACGATCTCTCCCTTGGGCGGGCGGGACTCGTAGTGGGCGGCCAGCTGGGCGGCCGTCCCGCGCCGCACCTCCTCGTGCAGCTTGGTCAGCTCGCGGCATACCGCCGCCGGGCGCTCGGGATCGTGCTCGGCGAGCAGATCGAGTGTCGAGGCCAGCCGGGCCGGCGACTCGAACGCGACGAGCGTGTCCGGCGACTCGTCCAGCAGCCGCACTAGCTCAGAGCGCTTGCGCGGTAGGAATCCAACGAACCGCCAGCGCTCGGCCGGCAGCCCGGCGAGAGGGATCGCCGTCACGACGCTGCTCGGCCCCGGCAGCACCTCGACCGCGACGCTGGCTTCGATGCATGCTCGTACGAGCGCATAGCCCGGGTCGGACACGAGTGGCATGCCCGCGTCGGAGACGAGCGCGACCGTCTCACCACGCCCGATGCGCGCGAGCAGCTGCGTGGAGCGCTGCGCTTCGTTGTGCTCGTGCACGCTGATCAGCCCGCGCGCCTCGATCTCATAGCGCTCGAGCAGCACCCGCGTGCGCCTTGTGTCCTCGCAGGCGATCGCATCCGCATCGCGCAGCGTGTCCAGCACCCGCAGCGTCACATCCCGGAGGTTGCCGATCGGCGTGGGACAGACCACCAGCCGCCCTACTGCGCCATCCGGGGTGCTCATGCGAGCAATATAGGGTCCCGCTGCTCGCCGGCGAATCTTCATATCAGCCGACGACCCAGGGCGCGAGCGCCCACGCCGATCCACGCGCCGCCCAAGGCTCAACCCCATCACAGCTCCGTGACCACCAACGACGCCCCAAACGACAAGCCGCGCTACACGCGCTATCGCGCCGGCCCGCGCCTGCCGGGCCGCGGCGAGGACAGGACATGGGAGAAGAACCTCGCTCTCAAGAAAGCTCCGCGCCAACCGCGCAAGCCAGGCGAAGCCGGCGCCGGGCAGGGCGGCGGGCGGCGCGTGTATGGCGGCGGCTCGGGGTATGGCGCGGACGGCACCGGCAAGCGTTCCTGGCGAGAGCGCATCACCCCCAAGCGCATCGTCCTCGGAGTACTGGCGCTGGCGCTTGCCTGGGTGCTGCTGTCCGCGATCCTGTTTCTGATCAGCGCTCACTTCGAGCGCACCTCGCTGCCCTCGAACGTCGTGGGCGTGCTCGACCCGGCCGGGTATCCGCTGACCTCGGCCAACAACATCCTCGTGCTCGGATCGGACCGCCGCCAGAAGGACAGCAAGGAACCGGGGGCCGAAACGACGGGGTATGGACGCTCCGACACGATCATGCTGATTCGCACGGGCGGCGGGCACGCCGCCCGACTGTCGATTCCGCGCGATACGGTCGTCGAAATCCCGGGGCATGGCCTCCAGAAGATCAACGCGGCACACGAGTACGGTGGGCCGGCCGAATCGGTGTCGGTCATCAAGCACTGGCTGAACATCCCGATCAACCACGTGGTCGAAGTGAACTTCGAAAACTTCCCGCAGCTGATCGACGCGATGGGCGGCGTGAGCTACAGCGGTGGCTGCATCGTCTCCAACCTCGACGGTGGCACGGCCAACGGCGGCTTCACGCTGCGCCTGAGCGCGGGCACGCACCACATCGACGGTAAGCAGGCGCTCGCGATCGCGCGCACTCGCGAGAATCTGTGCGCGCCGAACGAGACCGACATCCAGCGCGAGGAACACCAGCAGGCGCTGTTCAACGACATGAAGGACCGTCTGCTCTCCCCCTCGAGCTTCCTGCGTCTGCCACTGATCGCCTGGAACGCTCCGCCGGCGATCATCTCCGACATGAGCGGTGCGGAACTGCTGGGGATGTTCGCGGCGCTGGCCGTCACCGGCACACCCCCGACGCACGTGCTCAAGCCCACCGGGCAGATGACGCTGCCCAGCGGCGAAGAAGGGCTCACCGTCTCCGAAGTAGCGCGCCGCGCGGACGTGGCACGCTTTATGTCGGGCTGAACGCCTACTTCGCGGCCGCGACGGGTTTGGCGTCGCTGGCCTTCTTCTCGGGCTTGGCGCTGGACTCGCTCTTCTTCGCGTCGCCCTTGCCCGCCGTGTCTCCCTTGGCGGAGGACTCCGAGGACTTCTCACCCGAGGAGGACTCGCCCGAGGAGCTACTGGAGCTGTCACTAGAGGCCGCGGTCTCGCGCTGGCGCTTGCGCGTGCCGTAGTCGGTGTTGTAGAAGCCTTTGCCCTTGAAGTGCACCGCGGGAGCGTGCAGCACGCGCTGCACCGGCACGCCGGTGTCGGGGTCGACGGTGAGCGTGTCGTCGCTGAAGGACTGCTGTACCTCGAAGGTGCTGCCATCGGGGCGTCTGTACTCGTAGATGGGCATTGGGCCTGATTATAAGTGGGCGGCCCTGCTGTCAGTCGGCGAGCAGCAGGCAGACGCGATCCGGCGTCACTCAGAGAGCGGCATGCGAGCAGTCGAGCATCAGTCGGCGACCAGCGAGCGGGCACACTCGATGCCCGCCTGGATCGAGGCGCTGAAGTCGCGGTCGGGCTCTGAGATCATGCGCAGCGCGAACCCGTCGCCGAGCGAGAAGAGGATGTCCGCGACGGCATCGGGCTCCGCGTGCAGGCGCAACACGCCCTCGCGCTGCGCGGCGGCGAGCATCTCCGCCAAGCGCTCGCGCGTGCGCCGCAAGAGGCTTG
Source organism: Solirubrobacteraceae bacterium (assembly GCA_035603375.1). Lineage (GTDB taxonomy): Bacteria > Actinomycetota > Thermoleophilia > Solirubrobacterales > Solirubrobacteraceae > Palsa-744. The sequence continues at coordinate 9,171 of DATNKN010000382.1, read as the reverse complement.
CGTACTCGACCGCGATGTCGGCGTTGCGTCGCGAGAGCGTGAACATCTCGAACACGAGCGTGACGAAGTCGGGGTCCTCGCTGATTGTCTCCTGCAGGTTCAGCGCGAGCAGCGCAACGAAATCATCGGCGGTTTGCGCGCCCGCCAAGCGTTTCTCCAGCACCTCGATGCGTAGCTCGCAGTCGCGCCGCGCCGCCTCGACAAGCAGCTGCTCCTTGGTGCCGAAGTAGTAGTGCAGCAGCCCGCGCGAGACGCCCGCCTCGCGCGAGACGTGGTCGAAGGTCGAGCCAGCGGCGCCGCGGCGCGCGACGCTGTGGCGCATCGCCTCGACGATCCGCTGGGCCTTCTCGCCCGACAGCGAGCGGGTCGCGCCGCCCGCGTCGGCCTCAGCCTCCGCCTCCGCGCTCTCGCTCAGTACGGATGCCGCGTCGGTCACGCGGCGGGCATGTCGGCCGGCGCGGGAGCCTCCGCGGCGGGCATCGTGGTTGAGCTGTAGTCGAATTCCTCCTCGGCCCCGAACAGCAGGTCGAGCACCTTCGAGCGCAGATCCTCGCTGAGCGCCAGCGCCAGCACAGTGCCCACCACCAGGAGCACGAGCGCGCGGCCAAGGCCGCCTTTGCGCTTGGGCTTGGCCGGGGGCTGGCGGATCGCAACCGACGCGTCGCGCAGAGCGTGCACCGCTTCGGAAAGCTCCTTCTGGAGCTTGCGATCCTCGAACAGCGCCTTGCTCGCCGGCTTGCCGTTACTGACGCGGCCGTAGGCGCTGCGCGCCGCGCCGTAGGCCAGCAGCAGATTCTCGCGCAGCTGCTCGTCTTCGATCAGCCGCTTCAGATAGTCGTTGCTTCGAACTGCCTCGCTTGCCTTGCCAATCCTGTCTTTTGCCGCCATTGCACCACCGCCTTGCTGAGAGCTTTGCCAGTCACGTCCAATATACCCGCGATGATCTGTGCCATACCTCCGACGATCCTAAGCGCCGGCACATCGAAGAGCAACCTCGCTGTGCGCGTGAAAGGCTAGGCGCGTGCCCACGTTCCAGGCGACCGCGGCTTTCCTCGGCGGACTCTTGATCCTCGGCGCGTTGCTCTCCGGGCTTGCCCAGCGCTCGTTTCTGTCGCTCGCGGCGTTGTTCGTGCTCGCGGGATTCGCGGTTGGCGACGGCGGGCTGCAACTGGTCAGCTTCCACGCCAGGTCGGGCTTTGTCGAGGATCTCGCCTTCACCGCACTGATCGTGATCCTGTTTCGCGACGGCCTGGAGGTCGAGGGAGAGATGCTGCAGAAGGCGTGGCACCTGCCGCTGCGAAAGCTCGCGATCGCGATGCCCATCACCGCTGGGGTGGTGGCGGTCGCGGCGCATCTGCTGATCGGACTCTCGTGGACCGAGTCGCTGCTGCTCGGAGCGCTGCTCAGCCCAACCGACCCGGTGCTGACCTCGAGCATCGTCACCAACCCGCGTGTGCCACGCTTGGTGCGCCACTCGCTGAACCTGGAGTCCGGCTTGAACGACGGCCTTGCGCTGCCGGCCGTGCTAACGCTGCTCGCCGCGCTCGGCAGCGAATCCCAGAATTTCGTGTGGTGGCGGTTCGTGCTGCAGGACGTCGGCCTTGGCTTTCTCTACGGTCTGGCGATCGGGTATTTCGCTTCGCTGCTGATGCCGAGCGAGAAGAAGCGGCCGCTTGAGCATCCGATTCCCTCACACCAGAAGTCGCTATATGCACTCGGGGTGGCATTTGCCACATATGGCGTGACGGTGCTCTCGCCGCGCGGCAACGGTTTCATCGCGGTGTTCGTCGCGGCGATCGTGCTCGGCGTGCGTCGTCCCGACCTGCGCCGGCACTTCGAGCAGCGCGCGGATGAGATAGTCGAGATCGTCAAGCTTGGGATTTTCGTCGTGTTCGGCTCGCTGCTCACACTGCACGCGCTCGCCAGCAGCGGCTGGGCAGCGCTCGCGCTCGTCGCGGCCACATTCCTGATCGCCCGCCCGCTGGCGGTGTGGATCGCACTGATAGGCACCGACACCGATCCGCAAACACGTTTGTTCATGGGTTGGTTCGGACCGAAGGGGATTGCCACGATGACCTTCTCGCTGCTGGTGCTCGACCAGCACATCTCAAACGGTCAGCGAATCTTCGACCTGACGGCGCTCGTCGTGTTCTGCTCGATCGTGGTGCACGGCCTGAGCGACACGCCGGGAGCCAACTGGATCGCTCGGCACGCGGAAAAGACTCATCAATAATTCGGGAAGACAGGGCCGCATGCGGCCCTGTCCCTGACCGTACATGTACGGTCAGGCCGGCCGGTACATGTACCGGCCGGAACAGCAAGATGTTAAGCGTGCAAGGCGGCCTGTTCCTGGGCGGAGGGGAATGCCCAGGCGGCACGCGAACGGCGTTCCTGGCGGAACTCCAAGCGCAGTTGCTTGGGGGGAGCGAGCTTGGCCTCGGCCGGGCGAAACGTGCCACAGGGCTCCTGCACCTGTAGCGCACACAGCAGGTTGCACCTGAAGTAGCAATCGTCACATGTGACCTTGCGGGTGGCTTTCCTGCTCTGCTTCCTCGACACTGACTCCCCTTTGGTTGGCGGCCCAAACGAACGAGGGGCGATCAAAGCACTCGCCGGCTCCCCGCTCAAGGGGGGCGAGCACGTCTTCCCCGCAAACCGCGAGGAAAACCGCTTGCGTCATCATCTGGGGCGATGCGCATCCTCCTGACTGGCGCCAGCGGCTTCGTCGGCTCGGCTTTGCTCCCGCGCCTGCTCGAGCAGGGGCACGACGTGCGCGCGCTCGCACGCAACCCGGTGCGCGTGCGCCGCGCACTCGACTATCTCGCCGATGTCGGCACCGCCGAGGTCGGCCCGGGCGACTTCGAGCTGATCGTCGGCGACACGCTCACCGGAGCGGGCGTGTTGCGTGCGATGCGCGACGCCGACGTTGCCTATTACCTGATCCACTCGATGGAGCCAGCCGCAAGCGGCGAACCGTTTCCCGCACGCGAGCGCATCTCCGCGCAAACGTTTGCAAACGCCGCGCGCGCCGCGCGGGTGCAGCGAATCGTGTATCTCGGAGGCCCGCGTGCCTTCTCCGCCCACCTGGCCAGCCGCTATGAGGTAGAGCGCATACTGCTTGCGGCAGTGCCCGATTCGGTGGCGCTGCGCGCAAGCGTGGTAATCGGCGCGCGCTCTCGCTCGTTTCGTTTTCTCGTGCGTCTCATCGAGCGCCTGCGGGTGCTCGCGCTGCCCGCATGGCGACGCTTTCGCATTCAACCGATCGACGAGCGCGACATCGTTGAGATGCTGCTCGCGTGTGCCAACGGCCCGGCGGTGTCAGGGCACTCGCTCGACGCCGCCGGCCCCGACGTGCTGAGCTACGGTGAGATCGTACGGCGCATCGCCGAGCTGATGATGCTCGCGCGCCCCAGCGTCGGACTTGGTGTGACGCTAACCCCGATCGCAGGCCGCCTCGCGGCCGCGCTCGCCGGGGAGAGTCCCGAGCTGGTGCTGCCGCTGATGGAAGGGCTCACCGGCGATTTGCTGCCGGTTGGCGAGGATCCCGCCGAGATCCTCGGCGTGACACTGCACTCCTTCGATGCGGCCGTCGAACATGCACTGCACGAGTGGGAAAAGGTGGAGGAGCTGGCCGCGCGATGAGCACCGTTACCGCATCGATCGAGATCGCCGCGCCGCCGGCTGAGGTGTGGAAGCTCGTCATGGACCCAGCGCGACTGGGCGACTGGGTCACCATTCATCGCAAGCTGCGCAGCTGTGACGAGGGTCCCCCGCGCGTCGGTTACCGGATGGACCAGCAAGTCCATCTGAGAGGCGTGAGCCTCGACGTACACTGGACACTGGTGGATTGCGAGCCCGGTGCCGGCGCCGTGTGGGAGGGACGCGGGCCGGCACGCTCGCGCGCACGTACCGAGTACCGCTTGCGCGCCGTCGATGGTAATCGCACTCACTTCGACTATCGCAACGAGTTTCGCGCGCCCCTCGGACCACTGGGCGCGCTCGCCGGACGCGCGCTTGTGGGCGGTATGCCGCAGCGCGAGGCAACGCACACGTTGGATCGCCTGCGCGCACTGCTTGAGAACTGAGCACTGGGGGCATCGTGTGCCGATGGGTTAGTCCCAAGGGGTCAGTGACTGCGTTTTGCGGGAACCCAGCTTGGTAATTCCCTTGCATGCGCTTGCAAGTGCACGTGCAAACCGGCAACTTGTGTAGAGTTAAGCGCAAACCCCATGCCGTCCGAATCGTCGGGCTGCATTAATCCAGTGAACAGGACACAATCGTGACTGACTTTCTTGACGAGAAGCGCCGAGAGATCAACGACCGACTGGCGGAGCTGAAGCCGCTGATCGACGAGTACAACCGGCTGGAGGCAGCAGCCACGGCGTTGGCAGGTGTCCGTGGTTCGGCTCCCCGCGCCACCGCTGCCGCTCCTGCCGCCGCCACAGCAGCAGCGCCAGCCAAACGCGGTCCGGGCCGTCCGCGTGGTTCCAAGAGCCGTACGACCGGCGCACGCCGTGGTCGTCCGCCCAAGGCAGCAGCTGCCAGCACCGCCACCCCGGCGGCAAGCACAGCAACCGCCGCCTCGCCGCGCCGCGCCGGACGTCGCAAGGGCAGTGGCACACGTGCTGCGCAGGCACTGTCGTTCGTAACCGGACAGCCCGGCATCACAATCCCCGAGCTGGCCGCCAAGATGAGCATCAAGCAGAACTACCTGTACCGCGTGCTGCCCGGCCTCGAGCAGGAAAAGAAGATCAAGAAGCAGGGTAGAGGCTGGCACCCAGCCTGATCGGGCCTGATTCACGACAACGGCCGGGGTCGCGAAGTGCGACACCCGGCCGTTTTTCGTTAAGGGTTGTGGAGGAATGACAGGGTGCGGCGCCCAACCGGACGCGCCGCACCCCTGCCGGCGCTTCGCCTAAATCAAACCCTGGCTCTGCACGGTGTCGCGCTCGCCCGCCAGCTCGGCCACTGAGGCGTCGATCTTTGCGCGCGAGAACGCGTCGATGTCGAGACCCTGCACGATCGACCACTCCCCATTCGCACACGTACACGGGAAGCCGCTGATGAGGCCCTCCGGCACACCGTAGGAGCCGTCTGAGGGAACGCCCATCGACACCCAGTCGCTGGTGCCGCTCACCCAGTCGTGCACGTGATCGATTGCCGCGTTGGCGGCCGATGCCGCGCTCGAGGCACCGCGCGCCTCAATAATCGCGGCACCACGCTTGCCGACATTCGGCAGGAAGTCGTTTTCGATCCACGCCTGATCGTCGACCACCTCAGCCGCCTGCACACCTTTGACTTCCGCGTGAAACAGGTCGGGGTACATCGTCGGCGAGTGGTTGCCCCACACACCCATTTTGCTCACATCGCCAACCGACGCGCCCACCTTGTTGGCGAGCTGGGCGACCGCGCGATTGTGATCGAGGCGCAACATCGCGGTGAAGCGCTCGCGGGGAATGTCGGGCGCGTTGTTCATCGCGATCAGGCAGTTGGTGTTGGCTGGGTTGCCGACCACGAGCACCTTCACGTCGCTTGCGGCGCCCCCGTTCAGCGCCTTGCCCTGTGTCGTGAAGATCTTGCCGTTCTCCGAGAGCAGCTCGGCGCGCTCCATGCCCTTCGTGCGCGGACGCGAGCCGACAAGCAGCGCGATGTTCACACCGTCGAAGGCGTCGCCCGGGTCGTCGTGCAGGTCGAGGCCGGCCAGCAAGGGGAAGGCGCAATCGACGATCTCCATCGCGACGCCCTCCAGGGCGCCCATCGCGGGCGGTATCTCCAGCAGTCGCAGGTCCACCGGCTGGTCGGGGCCGAGCAGCTGGCCGCTGGCGATCCTGAACACGAGGCTGTAGCCGATCTGCCCGGCCGCGCCCGTGACGGTGACTCGTATTGGTTTGCTCACTTATTCATCTCCTGCTTGAGGTTGTCGTCGATCGACCCGAGGAACTCCTGTGTGCTCTGCCACTGCTGCTCTGGCCCCACCAGCAGCGCGAGATCCTTGGTCATGTTGCCTTCCTCCACCGTGCGCACGCACACCTGCTCGAGCGTATCGGCAAACTCGCTCACCGCGGGCGTGCCGTCCATGCGCCCACGCGCCGAGAGCCCGCGCGTCCACGCAAAAATCGAGGCGATCGGATTGGTGGAGGTGGGCTTGCCCTGCTGGTGCTGGCGGTAGTGGCGGGTGACGGTGCCATGCGCCGCCTCGGCCTCCACCGTCTTGCCGTCGGCGCTCATCAGCACACTCGTCATCAGCCCGAGCGAACCGAAGCCCTGCGCGACGGTGTCGGACTGCACGTCGCCGTCGTAGTTCTTGCAAGCCCACACATACCCGCCCTCCCACTTCAGCGAAGCCGCCACCATGTCGTCGATCAGGCGGTGTTCATAGGTGATGCCCGCCTGCTCGAAGGCATCCTTGAACTCGCTCTCGTAAATCTCGGCGAACAAATCCTTGAAACGCCCGTCATAGCGCTTGAGGATCGTGTTCTTGGTCGACAGGTACACCGGATAGCCGCGGTCCAGTCCGTAGCGCATTGAGGCGCGGGCGAAGTCGCGAATCGAGGCATCGAGGTTGTACATCGCCATCGCGATGCCCCCGCCGGGGAAGTCGAACACGTCCAGCTCGATCGGCTCGCTGCCGTCGGCGGGTGTGAAGCTGAGCATCAGCTTGCCCTCGCCCGGCACCACCATGTCGGTGGCGCGGTACTGGTCGCCGTAGGCGTGACGGCCGATCACGATCGGCTTGGTCCAGCCTGGCACCAGTCGCGGGATGTTGGAGATCACGATCGGCTCGCGGAAGATCACCCCGCCGAGGATGTTGCGCACGGTGCCGTTGGGCGAGCGATACATCTCCTTTAGGCCAAACTCCTTCACGCGCGCCTCGTCGGGGGTGATCGTGGCGCACTTCACGCCGACCCCGTATTGCTTGATTGCGTTGGCCGCTTCGACGGTGATCGCGTCCTCGGTCGCGTCGCGACTCTCAATCGAGAGGTCGTAGTACTTCAGGTCGATATCGAGATAGGGCAGAATCAGCTGCTCCTTGATGAAGGACCAGATGATTCGTGTCATCTCATCGCCGTCAAGCTCGACGACGGGGTTTTGCACCTTGATCTTGGCCATGTGTCGGTCCTTGGGTAGCTGAACGGTTTCCCACCCTCCGGGCGGCGATGCTATCGCGGGCAGGTCGAGCGGGTAACCTCTCATGTGATGGTCACAGTCTCGGTACAAGACTCCTGGCAGACCCACACGGTCGCCAATCAGGTTCCGCCGCTACAGGGCGTGGACGTGTTCTCGAGCAACCTACCGCTGGTGGAAGCCACCAAGCGCGAGGGCGCCTCCTGGGCCCTGGAGCGCGCGGCCGAGCTGGGCAAGTTCGTTGGCGAGGTCGATGGACCCCAGCAATTGTGGGGCAGGCAGGCCAACGAGAACAAGCCTGTGCTGAAGACCCACGACCGCTACGGGCATCGCATCGACGAGGTCGAGTTCCACCCGGCATGGCACAAACTGATGAAAATGGGCGTCGAGCACGAACTGCACTCGCTGCCGTGGACAAGCTCCGAGGCCTCCCCGCACGCCGCACGCGCAGCGCTGTACATGACCGCGATGCAGGCCGAGGCCGGCTTTGCCTGTCCGATCACGATGACCTTTGCCGTGCTGCCGGCGCTACGCGCCCAGCCGGAGCTACTGGCCGAGTGGGGGCCGCTTGTAACGGCCAACACGTATGACCCGCGCCTGGTCCCGGCAAGTGAGAAGGGCTCGGCGATCGCGGGCATGGCGATGACCGAGAAGCAGGGCGGCTCGGACGTAAAAGCCAACACGACAGTTGCACGCCCACTGAACGGAGGCGGCGGCGGAGCGGAGTATGAGCTGACGGGCCACAAGTGGTTCTGCTCGGCGCCGATGTCCGATCTGTTCCTGGTCTTGGCGCAAACCGACGAGGGCCTCTCCTGTTTTCTAATGCCCCGCGTGCTCCCCGACGGCACTCGCAACGCTTTTCACATCCAGCGCCTGAAGGACAAGCTCGGCAACCACTCCAACGCTTCCAGCGAGGTCGAATTCCACGGCACCTGGGCGCGGATGGTCGGCGAACCGGGGCGCGGCGTGCCGACGATCATCGAGATGGTCGGCCACACACGCCTGGATTGTGTGATCGGCGGCGCCGCCGGGATGCGCGCTGGGGTCGTGAACGCCACGTGGCACGCCGCGCACCGCTCCGCGTTCGGCAAGCTGCTCGTCGACCAACCGCTGATGCGCAATGTGCTCGCCGACCTGTGTGTGGAGTCCGAGGCCGCCACCGCGCTTGCGATGCGCCTCGCGCGCGCCTATGACGAAGCGGGCGCCGAGGCGGGGTGGGTGGGACCCGATACGAGCGAGAGCGAGCTGAGCGATGCCCACCTGTTCAAGCGCCTGGCCACCGCTGTCGGCAAGTATTGGGTGTGCAAGCGTGCTCCCAACCACGCCTTCGAGTCGCTGGAGTGCCTCGGCGGCAACGGGTATGTCGAGGAGTCGGGAATGCCGCGCTTGTACCGCGAGGCGCCGCTCGCCTCGATCTGGGAGGGGTCGGGCAACGTGATGAGCCTCGACGTGCTGCGCGCGCTCGTGCGCACGCCGCACTCGCTCGAGGTGTTCATGCACGAGGTCAAGCAGGCCGAGGGTGCCGACGCGCGCCTGGACGCGCATGTGCAGAAGCTCGAAGGTCAGTTCTCCGATCCGGCGACGCTCGAGACGCGCGCGCGGCGGGTCGTGGAGCACATGGCACTGGCATTGCAGGGCTCGCTGTTGGTGCGCCACGGCGCACCCGCCGTCGCGGACGCGTTCTGCGCATCGCGACTCGGCGGCGACGGGGGCCTGGAGTACGGCACGCTGCCGGCGGGCTGCGACTTCGAGACGATCATCGCGCGCGGGCGCCCGCAGATCCAATAGACCCAACCCAATAGACCCAACCGGACCCAACCGGCACGCACACGAGCCCAACGGGACCCTCACAGGGTCAGTAGATCAAGGACTTTTTGAAGAGTTCACAATAATAGCTACATATTGTAGTTACCATCGTGAATCGACTAAAAAGAATGTCACTCAACACCCCCGCACACCACGAGCGCCGCCCACCTCAAGCGTCCTAAGATCAATACATGGCCACAAGAGCACCAATGCGTCCCCGCGGCAGCATCCAGCTGGCTC